>DATIBX010000429.1:0-11248 GCA_035457105.1 Pyrinomonadaceae bacterium | reverse complement strand
GCCAACGTCCTCTCTCCTACCTAAAAAACTGACTCGGTGGTTTATGCCCAGAGAATGCGTTAGTTTCCGCAGTTCTTCAAACATGGGTCCGTCCCCGGCGAATCCGAGATAAGCGTTGTCGAACCTGTTGACCACAATTTGAAAGGCCTCAAGGAGAAACGTTTGTCCTTTTTGTGGGGCCATTCGGCCCACGTTCAGAAAGAAAAAAACGTCGTGTGGCAACTCTAGTTCAGCTCGTAATTGCTCGACTTCATCGGGTGAAGTTTTGAGCGCGTCAATATCGATGGCGTTATATATGACACGTACGTCTCGCCTGGGAATGCTGAGCTGCTTAATTGCAGAGTCGCGAACGGTCTCAGACACCGCCACGAACAGAGGCTTGGACCATCGAGCAGTGGTGCGATCGATTTGACGCAAGATCTGCATCTTCCAATTCGGCCATTGTCCCGCGGTAATTGTTTCGGGCTCGTAGGCCGGTTGATGCAGCGTGTTGACGATCGGAATCGAGAGCCCGCGGGTCGATAGTCTAACGGCGAAGTCGGCTTCGTATAACCATGTTTGAATAAGATGTGGCTGATATTTTCTGAGAATTGGTTTTAGACGACGCGGCGCGAACAGCCACGGAGCACGTCTGGGCAAATCCAGGCAAATTACTTCGTGGCCCGCTTCTCTTAATTCCCCGGCAAGATCATGAGGCGGATGCAGGTAAACGACGAGATGTTGGAACTTCTCTTGGGACGTATGACAGACGAGGTTTACCAGTTGACGTTCAGCACCGCCGCGGCCGAGAGTCGTAATCACGTGAAGCAAGCGTAACTTCATTTGATCAGGTCTTTATCTTCCTCGGTTGATTTGTTTCTCGTCAGCATTAACTGAAGCTCCTTGCGATATAGCTGCGCTACCATGCTTGGCTCATCTAATGGTTGACGTGTCAGTCGCCGCCACAACAGTTGTGCCGAGGTAGTAAATAGGCCCGTAACCAGGTTGCCAATAGCCAGTCTCCTTGACAGAGCCAGGCGTTGAAATTGAAAGAATGAAAGATATTCAACCCGTCGTTTTTCAAGATTGGTCCATCGTAGGACGGTACTGGCCCCGCCATGATGCGTCACCGTTGCGTCCGGTTCGAAAAGCATGGTCCAGCCAGCCTTTACTACGCGTAAACACCATTCGGTGTCTTCGCCGTACATGTGAAACCGTTCATCAAATCCACCCACTTCTTCGATAACTTTGCGCTTGATCATCAGCGCTGCGCCGCTTAGGAGTCTTGCCGAACGCCGTTCTCTATGATCCCAGTGATAACCGAGCAGTGCTTTTGCCCTGACCTCTTTGGGCAACAACCTGTAAAGACGAAATGCGTTTGCAAGAGTTTCAAATGGAGTCGGTGGATTTCGCCACACGCTCGCTTGGAGTGAGCCGTCCGAATTTACCAAACGCGGACCCACGACGCCTATTTCCGAGGCGGAACGAATCGTGGCGAGCAGCGTATCCAGTGTTCCGGGTTGTATTTCCGCGTCGCTATTCAGAAGAAACAGGAACGGCGTTTTCGTAATTGCAAAGGCTCGATTATTAGCAACGGCAAAACCAGCATTCTCGTTATTCGCAATGAGCGTTATGAAGTCCTTCTGAGAAGTTAGCCATTCGCGAGTCCCATCCGTCGACGCGTTATCGACAACGATCACTTCGAATGGAATACTCGCGGGGAATTGTCGGACGCTGTAGAGACAACGCTTTAACAACTCGCCGCCATTCCAGTTAACAACTATGATCGACAACGCAGCTGTCACCAGATCTCCGTCATGCTCCTAGCCGACGAGTCTTATTTCTCAAGAGATAGTCGACCGTTCTATTAATAACGCGTCCTAGCCCCTCAACCTCATAAACATAGCGTGCAAAATGAAAACGGGCTCGCAAGCGTTCAGTTGCTCCAACCGGCTGGTTAACCAGGGGCGGCGTTGACTTAGCGGGCAAACGCTCGTCAACCCAGAGACGCAGACAAGGTGTGCCAATTCGTCTTTTGTCGCCATAGAGATGAGTTCCATTCAGGTTGGTCCACAGAGCAACACGTGAATTAGAGTTCGGTGCAGATTCAGCTAGCTTTACTATGACCTCGCACTCGCCAGGCTTATCTGTAAATTCAAACTTGAAAGCGGCCCATGCGCCCTCTGCTATCTGCGTCCTCCCAACAGTCACGCTCCCTGGCATTTGACTAGTCGAGTTTTGCAAACAGACTTCGACGTCACTTCCTGGTCCGTTGTGCGTTGCGAAGAGCAAATCTATGCGGACTCGTTTTGCAGAACCCAGGTCAAGTGAAAAGCGCAGCGGTTTCTGATTGTTCAGATCCGAGCTGATGCCCTGAGCCGCCGAGATGTTGGCTACGAGTGTCAGATCGTATGGTTCAAGCGGATGAGGCTTCAGCAGGTTGTCAGGCACCACTGTTACGGGTCCAGTTGAGTTGCGCTCCCGTTTATTGAGCTGTAGCGCCCATTCAACAATCTCCGCGTAACGTTCACCTTGCTTTCTGGCGTTTAGCTTTTCGTTTGCAGCGACGCGAGCATTTTTGCCCACCCGCTCTCCAAGTTTCGAGTCGCGTATTAACTGTGCAAGGGCTTGCTGCCAATCATTAGTAGTAGCTGCGAGAAAACCAGTGTGACCCTGCTCGATCATTTCACGATTTGGTCCGGTCGGACTCGCAATAGTAGGCACCTCTACCAGCGCAGCCTCGAGCCATTTAATAGCGCTTTTTGATTCGTTGAAGGCATTGTAGAGCGTTAACGGTGCAAGGTTAATACTCATTCGCCTAACGAGGTGCGGCAAGTGTTGCCACGGCTGAATACCAAGTCGTTGAATTCGATTCCCGAAAGATAGAAGTCTGCTTGAGGGTTCGATATTTCCGACGAGGTACAGCTCAACGTCAGGATACTGTTCGAGGGTTGCGACGAGCGCCGTCTCGATTGAGTCATAATCCTGTTGATGCGTATTCGTTCCACTCAAGTAGCACATTCGAGGTTTTGTTGAAACGGGAATCTCCTTCAGCGCCAACTGCGAAAGATGGTCCAGTTTGAGACCGACCCCGTTGGGAAAATGGCGCGTCGGCATTCCGGTGATCCGTTGAGCTTCTTTACAAAGAGCGTCAGTGCTGGTTATCAGTCCGTCACACGCCTCAATTGTGGTTCGATAGCTTGTAACGTCTGTCAAAAAAGTCCGCACTTCCCTGGCGGTTCGAGTTTTTAGCCAGGGAATATTGCGAGCGGATTCCGAATCGAAAATTAAGTCGTCAATATCATAAATGACGGGAATCTTCTGATCGCGAAGTTGTGCAATTAACTTAAGAATCTGGTTGGTGGCTCGCACGCGGTGTAATACGACGAGTTGGGTTCTTCCAACGGCTGTATTTAGATCTTTATCTGTGTAGTAACAGATACGACTGGTAATGCCGACAAGACTTAAAGCTTCGGAAGGAAGATATACGCGGTAACGAAGCGGCGCTTCTTCAACACCGGCGATGAATAAAACTTGCTGTTGATTCAGTCTATCCAAAAATAACGCCGCTGCTTATGCTGCAACGCTCCTGATCGATCGTGTTCACTCGCGAGCACAGAGATCAGATGATATCTGCAAAGCTGCGTTCCACACGCCCGAAAGCATAAGTCGCGTAGACGAGCACTCCCAACGTCAACAAAGAGGCAATACCGATAGCCGTCCAGTCGAAAGGCAAACCAAACAATGAAGCACGATAAGCTTCAATAATGGCGGACATTGGATTAAACAATAGAATCCAGCGCCACTTGGGAGGGATCGAACTTGAGGGCAGAATGACGGAAGAGACGAAGAGCCACAGTTGAATCAAAAATGGAAGAGCGAACCTAACATCTCGATATTTGACGTTGAGTGCCGACATCCATGTACCCACACCGAGAGTGAAGAGTGTCGTGAGTAGCACCAAAACCGGCAGAAAAAGCAGGTGAATAGTTGGTGTCACTCTGTAATAGATCATCATGAGGACCAGCAATACAAACGCCAGCATAAAATCTACCAGGCCCGCCAACAACGCTGCCGCCGGCACGATCAGTCGAGGGAAGTAGACTTTGGTAATCAGGTTGGCGCTACCCACCAGGCTATTACTCGCCGCCGTCAGCGCATTGGAGAAGAAGGTCCAGGGCACGAGACCGGCGAACGCATAAAGCGGATAAGGAATTCCCGAAGAGTCAACTCCCGCCAGTCTGCCAAAGAAGATGGTGAAGATCACCATCATGAATAATGGTTGCAGAATGGCCCAGGCTGCGCCCAGCGCCGTCTGCTTGTACCTGACTTTGACGTCTCGCCAGGTAAGGAAGTAGAGCAGTTCACGATAGGACCAGATGTCCCGAAGCTTTAGCAAGGTGAAAGAACGCTGCGCCTGAATAACTACTAGCGGTTCACTCGGAAGCTCGTGACCGGATTTGAAGCCGACGGCTTCCGTTGTATTGGCGGTATCAGAAGTCAAACGTGCGTTACTCGAATCTGGTGTGCTCATTCATTGAGTGACGTGGGATGCATTTGCAAGAACACTATAGTGAGTCGCGAGTCTAAACAGCCATTAAATCAGCGTCAAGCGTCATTGTATGAGTAGCAGCTTATCAGGGTTCGAGTTTGCGTTTGAACCGCCGCAATCGATCAATCGTTTTTTCTCCAGCGATCGCTTTTACCACGGTTCGTTGCAATCGTTTGTTGACCAGCTGGTTTGGATCAGTGATGACACTCTTAAAAGCGAAAAGGCGAGTTTTGCCTGGGTCACATTTCGCACTCTCAATAGCAACCTGCGCAAGAAACTCGGCCTCAAGTCGCTGTCTCAAAGACGTTGAAGTGGTCGGCGGCAGCGATGAGATCAACCATCTTACTAACTCAGATGGCATTCGTGGTGTTTCGAATAAACCTCTGCTCAATTCACATCGGCCACGAATCCACTTCCTTAGATAATGACGATCATCAAGTAATCGAGAGTCGATTGCAAAAGCATCCGCTAAACTGGATCGGCTGGTCGCCTCCTGGTCCTGACACTTAAAGTAATAAGCCATTTGCAACTCTATCAAAGCTCGAGTTCGATCTTTGACCTTCATTCGACCTTCGTTCACGTCTTTGCGAAACGTTTCGGTCACTTCGATAAATCGCCCGATGTTTACCTCGGTTCGAACACCGATACTTGTGTTGGTGTCGTGAAGGCGGTAATAGACCAGCGGTTCAGGTATAAAACCAACCTTGGACGCCGCGGCCATGCGGACCCAGTAATGCCAGTCACTGTAAAGCAACGAAGGATTGTGAAGTCCGACTTGCGCCGAAACGCTACGCCGCATCAACGCCGTCATGCCGGGTATTTGATTCCCCTGTATTAGTGTCTCAACTGGATCCGGATCTTTTGAGACGTCGTTACCAAAAAGTCCGTCCCTCAATTGGCCTTCGTTGTCGATGAAGTTTGCGTAACTATATACCCAGCCCATCTCTTGGTGCTGATCAAGGAACTCAACCTGGCGAGCAATCTTCTGCGGGTGCAAGAGATCATCCGAAGGAAGTCCCATCCAGTACTCGCCTTTTACGTGCGTAAAAGCAGCGTTCACCGTTGCCGATATTCCAAGGTTCTGCTGGTTTGGATGAGTGTGGAGCTTGATTTTAGATGGATGATTTGCAGCATAGCTCTTTGCAATCTCGAGTGAGTTATCACTCGATCCGTCATCTACGATAATAATTTCAAGGTCGGAAAAAGTTTGTTGCAGAATGCTATCGAGTGCTTGGGCCAGAAACCGTGAGTGATTATAGGAGGGGACACAAACACTAACTCGTGGGACAGTTGTAGTCATTTGAAAGGCTGGCGCCAAGAGGCCTTTGCGGCGTTTAGAAAATCCTCATAGCTGCGAAAGTAATCCGATTCGTCGTAAAAATCAGAAGCCAGAACTACACAAACAGAGCCGGATGAGAAGTTATTAATCTCGCGCCAGGTCATTGGAGCAATATAAAGGCCGTAGTACGAGCGATCCAGGTGAATCTGTTTTTGTTCGACTCCGTCGTCAATTGCAATATCGAAACTCCCTGCGATAGCGATCACAAATTGATGTAATGATTTGTGAGCATGTCCAGCCCGAACTGCGCCGCCGGGAACATCATAAAGGTAGTAGACTCGTTTGATCTGGAAAGGGACCTGGCGGTTCTCTTCAACGAAGGTCAGGTTGCCACGAGGGTCGGTAACTTTTGGTAACTCAATAATTTTGCAGTCTGTAATCATGATGAGCTGATTTCGAGTTCATATGAATCGTACACAATCGCACGGGCGCCAAAGCTCTCCTTGTTTGCCATCAAACCAGCGTTTAGAAAAGTACCGTTGTTTTCGGTCGAGATACCGAAATCGAAATATTCTTTGGCGGTTCCATAGCTCTCGATCAGATGGTTGATAATCCTATCGAGGGCACCCATCTGTTTTCCCCGGTCGTTGGCCGCTATGTACTGGGCATGCGCAACCCGTGCTGTTTCATAAGTGATTACACCAGCTACTATTTCTGAATCATGGTAGGCCAAATGCAATTTGATGTTATCAGGAAATCTAGTTGCCAGCAGAGTCATCTCCTCACCGGAGTGGACGGGCTGGATGTTGTGATTTGCCTCAAGCGTCTCTGACTCAAGGTCCATAAACGATTTGAAATCTGTGCTTGACTCAACGTTGAGTCCGTTTCGTTCGGCCTGTTTTAATGCGTACCTGCGTCCTTTGCTGAAAGCTAGTCTATTCTTGAGCTGAATCGTTGAGGACACATCACGCCTCGTAACAACCGCGCCGTTGCGAAAGAGGCCATAAAGATCCTCTTCACTCGGGATGCGGTGATAGATATGAGGTACCGGCTTATAAACGACTCGGGTTACTTCATGTTGTCGTAGGAATGATTTAAGGCAATCGAACAAATTTAGCATTGATGAGGTTTTCATCTGCTCGTCGTAAACAAATCCTCCATAGGTCAAGCCTGCATGACTCGAAAGTGTTGTGTCCTTCAGAGTGGCCGGCAGGACGGCGAAGAGGGCTCCATTCTCCTGGCGCACCATCAGCGAGAAGTCAGGGAATCGATCGGCGTGATAATCCATGTAGTCGCGGAGAAACAAGAACGTGCCGTTGCGTGAACCACGAACAAACCGATCCCACTCTGATTTGTTCTCAGGTAAATATCGGTAGATCTCGAGTGGTGAATTCATGGGGATTCAGGCCTTAATTGGAGTGTACCATCCGGTCGCTTCGCTTGCGGTACCGAACTCATCGCTCGACTCTCACCAAGAGTGGAGTTTTGTTCAAAGCCGAGCAGCATAGCAAATGACGTCCATGCCATCTTCACCCTGGGTTCGCAGGAAAAGTTTATACCGAGGATTTAGCCTGGAAATGTACAGCGGCAAATCCCAAAGGTCGTCCGGCTGGTGATAGATGCTGATGGCGATCGTTGGCGCGTGTCTTTCGATCAGCTCCTGCCCACCTTTTAGCGCCTGCCACTCGGCGCCTTCAACATCCAATTTTAGAAAAATCGGGTTGTTATCAGGTTCGATCACCTCATCAAGCGGAACGACGTCAACCATTGACGCGCCTTTACTTGTTAGCGCAGCACTCATGTTTCCGGTTGCGTTAAAAGCGACGCGGCTTCGAGTTTCGCCAACAGCGGCGTTGTGAATAACAATTTTCTCAGAAATCATTGGAGGTAAGCCGTTGATAAACGATTGGAGCCGGCGAAAGTTTGTTTCGTCAGGTTCGAAAGCGTAAATGCTCGCAAAATTATTATGCTGATGGGCCAGGAACTCGCGTATCGAGTCGCCATCGAAAGCTCCGCAATCGACGAAAACCGTGTGCGCAGGAAGCGACAGGAGGTCGGGGAAATAACCTTGCCTGTTGTTAGGTGGAAGCGAGTCATGGTCCAGCAGCAGTCGAAACCTAAGGTGGCCCACAAATTGTTGTTTTGATTCCTCGTCAGCCCACAGGTCAAATGCAGCCCTGATCTTATTTGCCTTGGTTAAAAGCCGTTCGGGCATTTCGAATTGAGAATAAGGCAGGAACACTTCCGGAAATTTCCAGAACAAAGTGAGAAATGAAATCGCTTGGCTTCGGGTGATGCTCTCCAATCTCGCTTTCGCATTAAGGAATGAGAGTTGAGGGTTGAGGATAGTTACAACAAAAAGACTACTTGGCCCAACGCGTTTGGCCGCATCGCTCGGCGACAGAATTGGAACGTCGAGAAGAAAGTGGCCCTGTTTTTCTGGAGTGTCATCGGCAAAAGCTGCAGGTTCAATTCCCACTTTTCGAAGTTTTGCGAGGGTTAATAAGCCAAGGGTACCTGCGCCGTACAACACGAGCGGTTGTTCGCGTGGGTGGAACCAATCGAGCTCGCGTTGCACCCGGGTGCGTGCGTGGGAAGGAGTCTCGCTGAGGAGTTGGTCCAAATTCATTTTGCTGTTCATGATCTTTCGGATAATGAGATGCGACGATGTTTTCCGAAGTGATGGTAGGGCAGGTGGGGCGCGGCCACGGAGTGCCACCCCTACAGCTTTCGCTCGCGCCATTCGCTGACGTTCGCGGCGGTCTCGATGTCATAGCCAAGGAATCGCCTTAAAAAAGGATCGTCTCGATACTTTTCACCCAGCATCTTTGGGAAACTTATCTGCTGCCGGATGAGTGGCAAGGTGTAAATGTGATTCACGGCACGGCGCGGGAGTCCAGAGCTGTTTACTCCACTACGATGGAACACCATCGAGTCGAATATGATGATTGAGCCAGCCGGCGCAGTGATCGAAACCTCATGTTGCTTGACATATTCGACCGAAGGGAACGCCTCTGATTTGTGCGAGGCCGGCAGTAACTTTGTAGCGCCAGTGATTTCGGTAAATTCGTCAATGGCGAAGAGGGCGCTTATCGCCAAGGGTCTCGAGCTGACGAAGTGTTGGTAATTCAAATCGCGATGCCAGGTGACTTGATAATGTTCGTCTGACGGACTATTTACGATAGCGTTTTGCGACATGAGGATGAAATAGTCGCCTAAGAGTCTCGTGGCGATCTGGATAATTCGTGGGTGAGCCGCGAGTCCCACGAAGTAGTCGTCATACCCGATCAGGCAACGAGCGATATTCGCGTCATTGATCTGCTGTAGTTTTGTTTCGCCCCCAATCTCACCCACTTGCTGCGCGTAGATCGCATCGATTTTTTCCCGAATTGTGCTTAGCTCGGAGTCGGCGAGTTCGCTTTCGATCACGGTGTATCCGACATTCCGTATCTCTTCCGCGCGAAAGTCATCATCACTCTGATTCGAGTGAAATTCTTTAACCGCATGGACCTTCAATGGTTCCATAAAGTTGTCGTTCACCACTGCTCTAATTCGGCGTAACCAAAACCGGACTCGCCGAGATTATTACCGTTGTAGAAAAGATAGATCTTATCTTTATGCTTCACTAGACTTGAGTACGCGATCATTTGAGAATCCCACCCTGAATCTGAAACATCAATGCCGATTGCCTCGTCTTTCCTGGTCCAGTTTGATCCATCAACGGATTCTGCGTAGCCAAGGCGGTAACCCTTCGACCTGGTGCGTATCGAATAGAACATGCGCTGCAGAACACCGTCCTCGAAGATGAAAGGTTTTCCAAATGCGTGCTCGTCGTCATTATTGTAGTCGATACACACGCGCCCTTCTTTTCCCCAGTTAACTCCGTCGGGCGATGTTAGATACCTGATGTTATACATCGGGAGTGCTTTACCGTTTACAGTGGTCCATTCACTGCCGCCGACGTACCACATTTCAAACTGCGAATTGCGCAACCTTACAAAAGCTGAAGTGCGATTGAGCATCTCAGTGTCGCTACGGTCCGTTACAGGAACTCTTAATGCACGTTTGAATGAGTTGCCCCCATCGTCGCTGATTGCCAGCCCTTCAAACTGGAAGTAGCGAACCTTCATGCCCAGCTGATAGCCGACGTAGTACAGATAAAGTTTGTCCCCTACTTGGACTATCGACGTGGGCAGAACGCCATTTTCATCAAAAGCACCTGGCTGGCCAATATCTAAAACCGGTTCATCGGAAACCTTTAAAATTTTCAGTGGATCGTCGGCGAGAATATCGACGTAGCCAATACGACCGACCGTTTGTTCGTCGCAAAACGCAACATAGACGCGAATCACTTCATCATTCAGGAAATATGGAGTCGGAGGGAACGCATATCTTTTTGCCCACCATTTTGAGCCGTCCGGGACGAAGATGCGACCCTGCTTCCGCCAGCGCATTATTCAGAAACTCCGAAAACTGCAAAGCTGTCTTTCGGCAAGGCTTTTGCGGGACTGCCGACATAAACTTTTCGCTCTTCCGTGTCTTTATGCACTACCGCACCCATTCCAATCAAAGAATCTTTCGCGACCTTCAGGTTATTCGCCAGGCAGCTATTGACTCCCAGGAAACAATTCTCGCCGACCTCACAATAGCCTGAAACCACGACGTGAGATGAGATGAAAACGTTGTCGTGAATGAGTGATTGATGACCGATGTGATTGCCACTCCACATGACCACGTTGTTGCCGACTTTAACCGCATATTGGAGCACGTTGTTCTCCATGATGAAGCAGTTTTCGCCCAGCTCGACGTTGTGCCAGACAAATGCCTTCGAGCTCACATAGTTGATAAAGGAATAGCCTTTCGCCTTTGCTGTTAGGTAGAGCCGTGTTCGTACTCGATTAAGTTGTGTGTACGACACCGCGACGAATGCTTGAAACTCGGGTGGAGGATAGGAGAGTTCAACTTCTTCAAAAGCGATCACTGGAAGGCCAAAGAGTTCATCTTTACGCTTATAAGCCCTTTCGACACAGAATGCTTTTACTTCGTGCGGTGAGTCATGCGAAAGGTACTCGTACGCGAGTTCAGCTGTCTCTCCGTCTCCAACAATGATCACGTTAGCCATTAGTTTCTATGTTCTCTCCCAGGTAATCGGTCTCCCACGGAAGTCGCATGCGGATTACACCGGCCCAGTCTTTGCCACCACCTGGTTCACGCATGACTCCCGTATCGAAAACTGTAAACGAGATGGCTTGCGGCAGCTCTACGTGAACTGTGATTGGACCAAGAGTGACGACATACACCGTCACGTAATAAACACCCTCGTTCAAAAAATTAGCTGGTAGCGTACATCGTGTCCGAAATACGCCGGCCGGATGTGGCTTATCAAACCACGTTTCATTGAGCGAGTTCGCAGCCGGTGTATTCCCGGTACTCAATAC
>DATIBX010000428.1:0-10871 GCA_035457105.1 Pyrinomonadaceae bacterium | reverse complement strand
ATCGATGGTTATCACTCCCTTTGGTGACGTGAGCGTCGAAAGAGCCTGGACCAAGCGCCACGCAGGATTAGGAACGATAGCACCCCACTTTGAGTGGAGGTCCGACTTGGCACCAAAAGCACGCAATTCAAGGAACGTGATCCCCTTAAAACCTAGACTGACTACTGGAGTGTCTTTGGTATCGCGGTAACCTTCGTCCCAAATACAGCCATCGGCGGCAAGCAAGTCCGCATGCTCGGCAGTGAAGCGATAAAGACTAGGACTGCCCAAGCCATCTTCACCTTCTACCAGGAATCGCAGTGACACCGGCAATTTTCCAAAAGTCTTTTGGTACGATTCGACCGCCGCTAATCTCGCGATGAGATCGCCTTTGCTATTAGCAGCGCCGCGGGCGTAAAGCTTGTCGTCCTGGATCGTTGCGGAGAATGGTCCAAACGACCACTCGCTGAGTTGACCAACAGGCTGTACATCGTAGTGACCATAGACAACATAACTATGTGGGCCACCACCGCATTCACCGTAAATAATCGGGTATCCACTACCCATCCGGAAGAGTCTGGTACCAACCCCAACTCGCTGCATTAGCTGTTCGACGGCTTCCGCCATGGCGCGCATTCCCGTCCCTCGTGCCGCCACTGAAGGCATGCGACAAAGAGCCTGCAGGCGCTCAGTAAAACTGCGCGCGTGGCGATCAACGTAACGATCGAACTTACTCAAGCTCATAAGGGCACTAGACGTCAGTTGCTTTAAAAAGCAGGTACCTGGGATGCAAGTCGTCTCTTTCAAACGCCGCGCAAATCAAGCCATCCGCAAAGAAGGTTTTGAATTCGGTTCTCACTCGTAACTGTTCAGCCCGAGCGCGTTCCACATCATTTCTCACGAGTTCTGTCCAATTATTAGGAACCACCACCACGGCAACCGGTGCGGCGGCAAATTGAAATTGAGAACCCTTGCCCAGGGTCGTGACGCGATCTGAATCGAGGTACCAATTGGCAAACAGCCGGTCGCTTTGTAAACCGGGTAACTCTCCAGTTTGTGACGGATCGGCATTGTAGTCGGTCCCATAGAAGTTATCCGCGAACGTGTCGACCGTCACTCCAAGTCGATTCAGATTGAAATGGGCATTGCGTGCCTGCATCGGGTCCCAAGTCCATTTAATGTAGCTACGCCCCTCTGACAGGGCGCGCTCTCTCTGGGCCCATTTCAGCCGAGCCCCGACTCCCTGGTTTTGGTAATCGCGGACGACAGCCATCATGTGTGAGTAACCAAAGATTTCATTGTTCGGTTTCACCCCGGCCAGGTGGTGAACAAAACCAACTAACCGATCATCAGCAAAGGCACCAAGCGTCCATCCTCCAGCTTGTCGTGAAACAATCAGGTGGCGTCGCGGTGAAATTTCCAGGTCCGGAAGTCCAAACACTTCTTTCTGAAGTAGCACGCAGCGGTCCAGCTCATCCGCTGTGGTGCACTCCCTGATTATGATTTCTGTCATTCCCGGTAGTTATCCCCTTAGCGGTCGGGCCGGCAACTGGATGGTTGTTTCGAGTCCGCGAGCCGCGGTGTCATTGAGTACAACCGTTCCATTCATCATTTCCAGGAGTTTGCGAGCGATGATGATGCCCAACTCATTGGTATTGGGTTCGCGAGCGTTAGTAGCATGTTCTGGATCGAAGATGTGATCGACGTCGGCAACCGGATCACCCTGGTCTCTGATGTTGATGTTGAGGCGCGCTTGATCGTTGATCTCAACCGATATGTTTACCGCTTCACCGACCGGACTTCGACTTACGGCCCAGGCAATGAAGTTGAACAGTATCTGTCTGAGCTTACCCTGATCGGAAACTACGGTTATGATCTCCGGCTCCATCTCGTACTCAACTTTGACCTGCTTCTTCTGGGCCAATCGCGCGACGTTTGCGCATGACTCTCGCAGGGTTTCTCGCAAAGTAAATTCCTGCAAGAAGACTTCTGTCTGGCCAGCTTCAATGCGCGATAGATCGACCAGTTGATTCAGACTCGCTTGCAATTGAAATCCTGAGTCCTGGATCTTCTGACAGAAACGCCGTTGTGTTTCACCGAGCTCTTCCTGATCGAGCAATATCTCGCTAAAGCCAAGTATGGAAGTCAATGGGGTGCGCAACTCATGTGACATGCGCGCCAAAAATAACGAGCGGTAATGAGAGACGCGCTGTAACTCCCGGTTGGCCTCTTCCAATTCTGCAGTCCGCTCTCTTAGCTTCTTGAACAGAAGCTCGACCCGCTCCTCTGAATCGCCGTCATCGTTTTCCATCGATGAGATATCTGTTTTCTCAGACACTTGTTTGACACCCTCGCTTGCTCGTTCAGACATATAGATCCCGCCCTTTTGAAATTACCTACTACAGAACCGCTTATTGTCGCGTTTTACATCAATATAGGGTTCGCGCTTACTCAGTGTCAAAGCCAGTTTATTTTTACTAACAGAGCTGATTCGCCGTGCGTTATGATTACCGCCAAGGGAGCGTAAGGGCGACAGCGGTTCCCACCTGATCAAATTGCATGAACGGCCAACTAAGCGAGCAACCGCTCGCCGAGCTAATCAGAGAGATTTCGTCGAAAAAGTTCACAGGAAGACTGCGTTTGCAGCACGAATTGATTAAGGTCGCTATCTATTTTATCGACGGTCAAGTCATCTACGCAGCCTCAAATATAAAGACATTTCGCCTCCGTGAGTATCTGCGGAAGGCAGATCTCGTTTCAGCCCAGGTCCTTGACTTTATTCCCAATACCGAGTCCGATCTGGCCCTCGCGCGAGGACTCTGCAAGCAAAAACTCTTGCAAGCTAACGCGGCCGAGCAAATCCAGACTCGACAGGTTACCGAGATTCTTCGTCTGGCGTTGCAATGGGTAGACGGCACCTGGGAATTTGACTATCGCTCGCGATTGAACGAGCCCGTAGGTTTTACTATTGATATTCCCAGTCTGTTGCTTGATGCCGCTCGTAGCGTGCCACCGCAATTCGCGGTCTCGCGATTCAAAAATCCGGCCGAAATACTTTCGCCGACTGAAACATTTCCAACGCATGTAAATCTGTTGCCATCCGAAGGCTTTTTGTTGTCCCGACTGGATCAACCCCGCACCTTGAAGGAACTAATCACGATGAGTGGAGCTTCGGAATCAGAAGCGCTACACATGATTTACATTCTGGGTTTGACCGGTTTCATCAAACGCGAGCACTGGAAGAGTTCGTTTCGCGATTCGCAGCCGGCAACTAAACCCGACACCGCAGAGGAAAAAGCGCCAGAGCCAGAAGCCGCCCCGCCTCCGGTTGTTGAAATTGTCGACGAGGCTGAGGAACTTAGGCAGTTCCTCAAACGGGTCAACCTGGCGACGTCACACTACGAGGTGCTCGGGATCAGTCGGAATGGACTACCGGACGATCTGAAAGCGATCTATTACAACCTGGCGCGCCGTTTTCATCCCGATCGCTATCAACGAGTTGAAGAAAGTTTGAAATTGCAAGTAGAGTCAGCCTTCGCTCGAATCACTCAGGCTTACGACATCTTGCGTGATCCAAGACTGCGGTCGTCATACGATTTAAAACTCGAAGCCAAGGAGAAGGCGCAGGCACTGGCACGGACCGCACCAACCGCCCAACCACATGCCGACGTCCAGGAGGCCAGTAGCGAGGATGAAAAGGAAAAAGCTCCGACTGGACCAACCGTCGCCGAACAGGCTGAGGCAAGATTTAAAGAAGGTTTCGCGGCTTTCGAATTGGGCCAGATGAACGTGGCGGTCGGTTTTTTTGCAGCCGCCGCTCGGGCAATGCCTAACGAACCACGCTTCCGGGCATTTTATGGTCGAGCGCTCGCCAAGCAGGAAAGCACCAGGAGGAAAGCCGAAGGCGAACTACTGGCGGCACTCAAGCTCGAGCCCGAGAACAGCGAGTATCGTCTAGCGCTCGCTGAGTTGTACCTAGATCTCGGATTCAAACTCAGGGCGAAGAATGAATGCGAGCGTGCGATTGCCTCATCACCGGACAATCGCAAGGCACGAGATTTTTTGAAGAGAATCAAGTGACAGATTTTTACACCGAAGGCGTTGGATTTATTAATCCACATTTGCTCGAACACGGCTTCTGTGATGAAATTGCCAGGTCCATCTAAACGAACACTATGAGTGCCGGCGCCAGTATTGAACTAATCGACAAGTCCGCGGCTGAAGCCTTTCAACAACTTGCTATCACAACTGATAGATTCGAGCACTACGACAACTCACACGCACTCAGAATTGCCAACATTGCAGATGAACTCGCCAAAATTTTTCATCTTGCTCGGCATGATCGGGGTTCGCTACGTGCCGCTGCGCTATTGCATGACCTGGGTGAAGTCGCAATGGAGCGCAAGTATATTCAACGTGAAGGGCCTTTGACTGAGGAAGAACGAGTCGATCTGTCACGGCATCCCGTGATTGGCGAGCGCGAAGTTTCAAGAGTTGGAGCGGATCGCGCAGCACAACTCCTGGTTCGTTGGCATCACGAGTCATGGAATGGCCAAGGTTACCCTGATGCTTTGAGGCGTGAGGAAATACCACTCGCTGCTCGCATCCTCAGGCTGTCGGATTGTTACGCGGCTTTGACCGACGCGCGACCTTTTCGCGGGGCTCTGACTGCTGAAGATGCTCGTCGGGAGCTGGTAGGGCTTGCAGGGATCGATTTCGATCCGGCAGTCGTCCAAGCGTTTTTGTCTCTTGAGGGAGTGGCCGAGTTGAATTCATTTGCGAAGCCACCGGCAGAATTACTTGAGGAATCAAGTAATACGAAATCGAAGTGGGACATGTTTTCGAGTTTCGGGAAAGAGTGAGTTTGGCCTTTGAGCTTTGGCCTTGGGCCTTTGAGATTTGAGATTTGACTAACATAAGGACCTAAGACCAAAGATTTAAGGCCTAAGACCAAGTATTCCCATGCACTTCAGTAATGGCTGGCTGGCATTCGAACTCGGAGTCCTGCGCCGCTTAAAATTCGGCTCAATCGCACTCCCGTTTACCGGAGAGCCCGACCTGATTGTTCAGCTGAAGCGGTGGAACGTGCGCGTCGCCGCCAACGACCCAATGCTCTGGTCGCAAACTAAGGCTAAAGCGCTCGTCGAAAACTATGGCGAGCAACTTTCCGACGACGACTGCGGCCTGCTGCTCGATGACGCGTATGTTCCCAAAGAAAAGATGGACAATCTTGGACTGCTGAAGTGGTTCAATGAAGTCGACGCATGGTGGTTAGATAACTTACGCTTCAGCGCCGAATCACTCGAACCCTACAAACGGGCGCTGGCGCTAACAGTCGGAATGATGGTCGGAGACTATGTCTTGTCTTTTAATCAACAAACGCGCGCTCTGCGAAAACCGTTTTCCCTGTCTGACACTTTCCGGTTGATGCTTGCCTCTCTACCACCAGTATTCGACAACGCGCTACGAAATCGCACCAGCAATCAGGACGTCAGGAGTTTTATTGCAGAGCGACACCATACCGATTTGCTCTTTCTACGCTTGCCGGCGCCGGTAATGAGAACAAGTTCCGCTCGGGATCCGATTCTTACCTGGCGTGAAGAATGGTTACGCGGTGGCGAAGACTTTTGGACCGAGATGGACCGCGAACGAGGCGCACGGCTCGGCTCGCGCGTTCAAAGCAAACAACAGTATCTTGGTTTCGTAGATGACTTCCTGCGAACTGCCGCCCACATTCCGGCGTGGGCCATCGTTCATACTGAGAACGGCTTTATTTCGAGTGAGGAACTGGTTGAATCGGTAGGTAAAGTACGTAAGGTTAGTGCGATCTATGCAAAAGATTTTTCCGACCTGCTTGGCGTCAAGGCCTCATTAATCGTCGCCAATTAGGCTTTCGATACGAACTTGTAACCAACTCCTCTTACCGTTAACAAATGTTTCGGTTGGGAGGGTTCATCCTCGATATATTTGCGTAGCCTCACGATGAAGTTATCGATGGCTCGCGTATCGGTATCCTCGCGCAAACCCCAAACATCTTCCAGAATTGAACTGCGTGACACAATCTTCCCATCGTGCTCGATCAGGTAACGCAAAAGATCCGCTTCCATGATCGTGAGATGAATGGTCGCGGTCCCCGACTTCAACTCCAGCGAATCAAAGTCAATAATCTTACCTTCAAATTCAAAGACTTTTGGAGGCTGCAAATCGCGCGCCGCGACAGTTGCGCTGTCTCTATCACGCGCTAACCATTCACGCCGTCGTAATAGGGCGTTGATTCTGGCGATCAATACGGTCAATTCAAATGGTTTTGGCAGATAGTCGTCGGCTCCTGCTTCGAAGCCACGTAATACGTCTTCGGCCTGTCCGCGAGCAGTCAGCATGAGAATGGGAAGGAATTCACCGGCTGCTCGAAGTTGTGAGGCGAGTGAAAAACCATCGACTCCAGGCAACATCACGTCGAGCACTAACACGTCGAAATTTTTTGTCCGGTTCTCGAATAGGACCATCGCATCTTCTGCTGAACCGGCGATCTCAACCTCGTAGCCTTCTGCTTGAAGGTTGTACCGCAGCCCGTCAGCCAAATGCTGTTCATCTTCAACGATCAAAACTGAGCTCATTGTCTTACAAACCTGGGTAACTGAACTGTAAAGGTACTCCCATGCCCGGGACCTTCGCTTTCAGCGAAGACGCGGCCTCCATGTTTCTCGATAACAGAACGAACGATGAAGAGACCCAACCCCGTTCCTTTGACTCTGGCCATCACACGGCCGGGTACGCGGTAAAACCTCTTGAAGATTCTCTTAAGTTGTGCGCTCGGAATGCCAACACCCTTATCCGAAACTTTTACGGCCACGCGTTTTTCATCAACCGCAGAAACAGAGACTGAAACGCTAACCTCGCCGACAGAGTACTTCACCGCGTTATCTAGCAGGTTTGAGAATGCGGCGCGTAACTCGTCGATGTCTCCGGACACCTTAACCCCGGTAACGTCGGGTGACTCAGAAAACGCAAGGTGATTTTCGCTTAAGCCGTAACGCACCCTGGTGATTTCCAGGCACTCGCGAACGATTTCACTCAGACTTATAACAGACTTTGCGATGCGGCGGCGGCGATGGCCAGTTCGTCCCGCGCGAAGGACTTGCTCAACGGTATGCAATAACCGGTCGCTGTCCGCAAGCATGATGTTGTAGAACTCGTTTCGCTGGTTCTCATCAACATCTCGCGTCTTCAGAGTTTCGAGATAAAGGCGAATGGAAGCGATTGGCGTTTTGAGTTCGTGAGTAACCGCGTTGATGAAGGCATCGTGTTGTTCGTTACGCCTGATCTCACGAATGAGGAAGGTTGTATTAATTACGAGACCAAAGATGATCGCGAGAAAGAAGATGATGCCAAAGACGAGGAGTGCGACTTCGCGCCAGTTGAGGATGATCCAACCAACGTTGAGCGCGATGGCGAGCGCGACGAGTGATGCGCCTAGAATTACGAAGAACGCTATCGATTTGCGACGACCGCTAACGCGCATTGAAACTCACGACTTTGATCTTTGTGGTTTAGGGCTTTGGCCTTGGGCCTTTGGGCTTCTGGCTTCGGTTATCGCTCTCCACAGACATGATCAAAGTACTAGAACCACGTCACAAAATACAAAGACCAAAGGCCAAAGTGTAACTTAGGCAGCTTTTCGGAGAGACCCGTACTGATCGCTTGAGGCAATTTGCTCCTTACTAACCAGCTTGATCCGCTTGGCCCACCCGAGCAATTGCAGAGCCTTTATTCCCCACCAATTGATGTCGATCTCATACCACTTCAAGCCATGACGAGCAGCGGCGGGAAAGGCGTGATGGTTGTTATGCCAGCCCTCACCAAAAGTCATCAACGCAACCCACCAACTATTTTTTGAGTCATCCGAAGTTTCAAATCTCCGTTTGCCCCACAGATGGGTCGCCGAATTAACCAGCCAGGTAGCATGAAGTCCAAAGGTTACTCGGACAAACACGCCCCAGAGTAGAACGGGCAATCCACCTAACGCGAAAAGCACGACACCTGAAAGGATCAGTGGAACGAAATAAAAGCGATTTAGAATGACGTGAAATCTATCCTTCATCAAATCGGGAGCATACCGGCGCATCACCTTTTCTTCGTGTTGCTGGGCGGTACCTCTGAGAATCCATCCCATATGCGCCCACCAACGACCGTCGCGCGGAGTGTGGGGGTCTCCAGATTTCTCAGTGAAGGCGTGGTGAATGCGATGGGTCACAACCCAATTGATCTGGCCACCCTCGAGTGCGAGCGTCCCACAGAATGTTAAGAAATACTCAACCAGTTTTGGAGTTTGAAAACCCTTGTGGGTGAGCAAGCGATGATAGCCAATTCCAATACCCAAACTTCCCGCGACCCAGTTCAGCACGAGCGACAGCAGTAACAATTTCCAGGTGAAGAAATAGAGTCCGACTAACGCACCAACATGAAAGATGACCATGAACGAGGCCGTGCTCCAATTAATACTCTGCTTCCGCTTATCAATAGTTTGCATTCACTCTCCACCACCCGATGATATTTCTGCGCACACAGAATCCTAACAAACGCGAAAGGAATGCACTGTAATACTTGTGTAAGTGTGCTCTACGGTTGGTCTTGTGCTTGTTCTTCCAAGATCTCGGATTCCATCGGCCTCAGCCGCGTGGTGATTTCGGTATTAGCCTAGCGCTCAGAACATAAAAACAGATCTTGCCGACCCCACCGACTGAAGAGACTGTGGTTTCCTGATTCCACCTAACTTACCGACGTCTCTTGCTCGACGCGAGATTGACTGAGACGCACCGGCATGTTTACTACCTGCGCAGCAAATAAGATCAACCAGAAGAGTCCGGCACTCGCCGAAAGCACGCCAGATATACCTGTCAGTGTGCGCGGAGAAATGTGATAAAGCGACCAACCTCCAATGGCCGTTGAAAAACTCCAGATCAAAAGCTCCGTAGCCCGGTCCGTGGTGGAGACGCGTCCTCGCAAATTATCGGGCACCAGTTTCATCAGCAGCGTCTCTTGTACCGCGAACTCCGCGCCCAGCAGAATCCTCGAAATCAAGATCATCAGACCGGCCAACCAGATGGTGGGCATGAAACCAGCAGCCGCAAACACGAGGCCCTGGATCAATAAACTCCAACCAATGAACGCGACCGTACGTTCTTTAAATTCGAAGTACCCTCCGACTCGTCGCGCAATCAACATTCCGATGAACAAGCCCATGCCACTTGCGAAGTAGAGAACGGCTACGGCCGCATCGGGACCAATGCCATTCTCCCCTGCGAAAACCAGAGCACCGAGCCGATCGGCAATCAAGTTCATTAATCCACCGCCGGTGGCCCAGAAAATATTCGTTACCAGAATCGTCGCGACAGTACCGTGCGTGACAATATAGGACCACCCTTCACGAATGTCAGACCAATAGCTGCGACGACTCTTCTCGGCGTTTAGCGCAGCATTAGCAGTCGACGCCTGGCGCGTTTCCACCTCTGGCACCAACCACACGGAGTAGGCCGATGCGATAAATGAGATCGCGTTGATCACGAATGCCGCTTGATATCCCACATGAGCAGCGGTCCATCCACCCAATGCGGCTCCGAGCGACATCAGGAAGAACCGGGAAGAAAACATCAGGGCGTTGCCGGCTAACAAGTCTCTTTCGCCCGTGATATTCGGGACTGCGGCATTCTTTGCGGCTTCGAAGAAGACACCAAAGAACGAGAGCAAACCGGTGCAGAGGTACGCAACCCACAAGTCCTGTGGGCCACGAACAAACAAAAAGCCCAACGCGACAAATACACGCAATAAGTCAGTGGCAATCATCACCTGGCGGCGAGACCAGCGATCGACGAACGCACCGGCCAGTGGGGAAAATAGAGTGAAAGGTATCAGCCGCGTCAACAACACAATTGTCGTAGCTTCAGGAGCCGCATGCGAAACAACTCGCACCAGTCCGAGTGCGGCGATGAAGTTAAACCAGTTTCCGAGTTCGGATATGACCTGGCCCACCCACAATCGCCTGAAAGAGCGATTGCGCTGAAGCAGCTGTAAGTAAGTTAACGAATCCATCTCTTTACACCTAAAACTAAAACGCCGCCGGTCGGAAACAGGCGGCGCAACAACTCTCGAGTTGAACCTGGTTCTAACCTCCGGTGAAACGGGCCGGCCTTTTTTCCAGGAATGCCGCGACGCCTTCGGCGAAGTCCTTTGTTTGGCCCATCTTGATCTGCGCCAGACGCTCTCGATCAAGTTGCATTGCCAGGGCTGCTGCCGCGCCTGCATCGACCAGTTGTTTTATTTGGCCAATCGCAGCCGTGGGTGCAGCAGCTAATTTCTCTGCAATTGCTAACGCGTGTTTCATCAACTCGCCGTCTTCGACCACTGAGTTAATCATCCCCATCTGTTGCGCTCGCTCGGCATCAATTAAATCGCCGGTCAACATTAATTCGACCGCGCGCCTAAGTCCAATGAGTCTCGGCAGAAAGAATGTACCACCACAATCTGGTGATAAACCGATCTTAATGAAGGCCTGATTAAATTTTGCGCTCTTCGCAGCAATGACCACATCGCAGGCTAAAGCGAGATTGCATCCTCCGCCTGACGCGATACCGTTAACTGCGGCGATGAATGGAATCGAGACCGAGCGAATCAGCAGGACCACTTCGTTCAGCAGGCGCAACGGTTCGTCGAAAAATGCTTCGACCCGTCCTTCCCTGGTGGCGATCTCCTGCATCTCGCGCAAGTCTCCGCCGGCGCTAAAAGCTCTTCCGGCTCCCGTCAACACAATGGCTCGCGCACCCTTTTCGATGGCTTCGTGAACTGCGGCAATAAAGTCTTCGGCTACAGCCACATTCAATGCATTGAGGCGATCG
>DATIBX010000427.1:0-13172 GCA_035457105.1 Pyrinomonadaceae bacterium | reverse complement strand
GATTATAGGTTCGTGGTCCAGGCTGACCTTCACTGTTGGCCTTTACTACAAAACCACCGAAATCAGGAATGAGACGATAAATCTCATCGACCTTTTCCTTCCACCATTGTGCAACTTCGGGCGACAGTGGATCGGCGGTCTTTAGTCCGCCAATTTCCATGGGCGCCGAAAATCTTGGTGATAAGTAAACACGGACCCCATAAGGCCGGAACACGCCGGCAATTGCTGCGACCTTTTTCAGATACTCTGACGTGAGTACGGTCGCATTTGCATTTACGTTATTAAGTAACGAACCGTTTATACCAATCGACGCGTTTGCCCGAGCGTAGTCTTGCAACCTGGGATCGACGCGATTTGGCAGGCTGCTCCAATCCCATAAAGAGTGCCCTGCATATCCGCGTTCGATGCTCCCATCAAGGTTGTCCCAGTGATCGAGTACACGCAGGCGCAGGCGTGGGCTCTGACTGATATCGAGGTTCTCGATGGGTGATTGAGTCTGCAGCAAACGCAGAAAGTGAAACGATCCGTACAACGCTCCGAGGTCGGATGCTGAAGCAATTACAATGATCGGATGGGAAGCGATCCTCACGGATCGAATAATGAAACCCTCCGGTCCAAGTCGTTTGAGCTGGTTAGTAAAACGCAGATTTGCGATCAGATCGGACGAGGTAGGGGTTCCGATCAGCAGCGTGGTATTGGCTCCTGGAACCGTGACTTGAGTTGGGGCACTACCTATCATTCCTTGGAAAGCAAGACTAAGTTCTGAGCGAATTGCGTTCGCTGTTGCAGAGTCTCCGGCTACTATCAGCGAACTAATTGACTTGAGCTTTTGACTCGACTGAGCTGGCAGCGGCGCGTAACGAAGCCATAGTTTGTAACCATCTTCAGCATGGGCTGAGACAATTATGGCCAGCAGCATCGTAACCGCGAGAGACCCTTTCACAGTGGTTTGCTTCAAGTGGACCATTGTTTCTATTGCTCAGATCTTTCTAACGGTGCTTGCCTGATCTTGATATATCTATCGGCGAAAATTAGAAACGTGGGCCAATTCGGACCCGTGGTATGTCCGCCGCTATGTTGGCGAAAGGCCAGCTCACCGGAGATGAGTGAAGTTTCGATCGGCGGAAACTCAGTTGTACCCAGATCTTTTTTCCCAAGTAGCCTGAACACTGGTCCAGCTGCAACCGCGGCCATGAAACTGCCGCGCTGATCCACCCATTGTCCTTCAGCGCCTGGACCCATTGCCGCGCCGTAACTAATGAAGGTCGGTCGCGGTGCGCAGAGTGCGATTAGCTCATGCGCATCCACTGGCAAATCGTTCCAGGTTAAAGGCCCGGCATATTTGAGAAAGTTTCCCGCCATCCAATGGTACTCACCTGACCCGGCCAGATTTTCCACCAGTTCGCCAAAGTTTCGTCGATGAAGTTTTGCTCCTCCTTCGCCGGATGAGCCGATGAAGCCGATCGCAAATCTCTGGTCATAAGCCATGGTCACTAACGCTGCTTTGCCATAACGGGACAGCCCCTCAATGCCCACCTGCTTTGCATCGACGGATCTATCTGTCTCGAAATAATCAAGCGCTCGACTGGCGCCCCAGGCCCAGGCGCGTAATGCTCCCCATTCGTCAGCTTTTCGGAGTTGTCCTTTATTACAGAGACCAATAATTCCCTGCCGCAGACCGGCGCCGTTGTCAGCCTGGTATGAGGTAGGGATAAGGATCGCATAGCCCCATCCCTTTGCCAGTAATTGTTGTTGCCAGTTTGGTCCGGTCGGGGCGGGAGGAGCACCAGGCGGTGGATTGGGAAAGCGAAAGCCGGGCGGAAAGACAAAACCAAACTCCATCATGATCGGAACCGGGCCTGTTGCGTTAGCGGGAGTTGTTAGTGTCAGCTCGATATCAACTTTTATCGCGGGGTAAGATGAATTGTCGACATGGCCCAACAGTTTTTTAGTGACAACGGAAAACCCACCATTCTTTTCTTGAGTTGTGCTTAGGATTTGCCAGTCGACTCGCGGAGTGTTTGTGGGCACGCGTCCGTAGATTTCCCGATCAAAGTCCTCAATGATTTCCGGGCGTCGCTTGTGCCACCACGTCTTCGCGTCTTTTACCTTTTTCCCGTTTCTAAGCGTTAGGGGATCGGGCAAATTTGGATAAGGGTTCGCCTTGGCTTCGTCATAGTTGGGCAGGTTAGTGCCATCAGCGCTGCGCGGGTTCGCGCCGGGTCGTAGTTTCTTGATTTTCAGTTGGTCCATCATCTGTTGATGGTCCTGCTCGGCAGTGACCTGTGCTACCTGTGCTCGCGCGGCAGTCAGCAAAGACAAGAGCAATGCAAGTATCGCCGTTGCGTAGATACCAACTATTCCGGCGTGCTGACGCAAGCGGCAGTTTCGATTAAGTGATGACTTATCGCTTCTAAGAAGCAGCATACCTTCAGTTATTCCTCTGCGTGATCTCCGCGTTTCTCTGCGTTACAGAGGACGCAGCGTAAGCGCCGTAACCAACACCGTCGCCGCTGACTAATCACTCAGCCGAGTAAAACACCTCACGTTTTGACAAGCAAATCGAAGGTCTACAGCCGGAAACTAATTACTCTGGGTTGGGAGGCTATCATTGACCTGGACACTGGAGTTCAGGACGCTCCAAGTCTAAATTGCACAGACGAATCAAAGGATTGGGCTTTACGGCCGCTGGGGAAGGGGACGAGAGCACCGATTCCGTTTTGTTGAATGTGTCCCGGGGAGGGCTGTCCCCGGGACACGTGAATTGGGTTAGAACGACAGGCGTGCTCCGAAGCGCCACTGACGTGACTGATTCGGCCCTGTCGTCGACGTGATGAATCCGAAGGTAGCGTTATTAATGTCAGCCTGCGGATTGGAGAAGTTTGCGTGATTAGTCGCGTTCAGCGCTTCTGCGCGAAGCTGGAATTTCACACTTTCAGAGATCGAAAATGTACGGTAGATGCTTAAGTCAGTTTCAAAGAAACCGGGGCCGCGAACGTTATTTCTACCCGCCGTTCCGAATCTCTGCGGTAGTACGACCGGGCACTGTGCGGTGGGATTTCCTTGAGCGTCGCCTACGCAAATATTGACCACTCTGTAGGCCGTCGTATCAAAATACTTGTGGCCTTGCCCTATACCACCCAGAATGGCCACCGTTGGTAGCACTTGATCAGGAACTTGTGCGCTGCCGCCCGCATTTAAGTTGAACCCGGAACCCTGGACCACATAGAACGGCAGACCGCTCGTCAAGCTCATCACGCCGCTCACCTGGAAACCGCCTAATATCCTGCTACCCCAACCATCATTCACCCAGCGTTCTCCTTTCCCGAAAGGCAGGTCATAGACGCCGTACATTTGCAGGTTATGTGTCCGATCGTAGCTGGCTGGTCCGCGGTTGCGTTCTTTCGCGGGCAGGAACTGAATCCTTGGTCCACCATCGTTATCGGCATAATTGATCGTTTTGGACCAGGTGTAAGCCGTGCCAAATTGGGATCTGGCCCAGCGGCGTGTGAATAGAGCCTGCAGACCATCATAGGTGGTATCCCCGTACGGAATGATGGAATTGATGTCTGCTTGCAGGCCGAACTTGATAAAGAGTGGGCGACCGCTCGTTCCCGTTCCCGGGGGGCCGGCATTGATGTTGATAAAGCCCATTTGACCCTTTGCGCGCGTGCCTACGTAGCCCACCTGGCCGACGAACTTCCAGGGCAGTTCGCGCTCAACAAAGAAATTAAAGGAGTGAATCTCTTTGCGCATCGCTTCCTTCGGGAAGGTTGTGGTGCCGGTATTTGCAGGGAGTGGAATGATCCCCTGGCTGAGATTCGGAGGAGTGCTCGAGTTAATCAGTCCTTGCCTCAAGGTTGTCACTGGAATAAATGAATTGTCGGCGCCGCCAAATTTTATCGCCGGCATAGACCAGATATTCGCGATCGGGAAAGCATTGCGTACATCCTGGAATGGTCTTGGATCCGCTGATTGGCCGTAACCGCCGCGAAATACAGTCTTATCATTCAAACGGAACGCAATCCCGACGCGCGGCAAGAACTGGCCGGTACCAGCTTCGACGCCCGTGTCAAATGGCACGCCCGTCAATCCGCCCGTTAGAACCTTGCCCGTGTCAGGATCGAAGCGATTGATACCAGTGTTGTCTTTGCGAGGGGTACCGAAAAACTCCCACCGCAGACCATAGGTTAGAGTGAGCCTCCTACCGATCTGCCAGTGATCGCGAGCGTAAAGGGCGTACTGCTTCCACCAAACAGAGTTCGGGTTGCGTAGTTGATCAACTTTTCCTGCCTGCGCCGGCATGCCTAGCAGAAAATCGGCCCAGCTATGGAAGAGTTGGCTCTCCGCGATACTGCTAGCGTCGCCTTGCAGACGTGTCGAGTTGCCGCTGAACCCAAATGAACCTCGCACAGTTTGGAAGGTCCCACCCTGCGGTTGGAAGTGATTTAACTGAGGATTCAGATAGTCGGCGCCAAAGCGGAATGAGTGGCTACCTTTGAGCCACGAAACATTAGCCGCGCCTACATACTGGTTGTCGCGGAAGAGGAATGGGTTACCGGTATTGTCGTTGCCGATATTGGTCCACCCTCCGTTGATTTGAAAGGCCGGCACACCACCCTGAAGGTGATCTGGACCATTGGTGCCAGGTATTTGGAGAACATCAAGTCCAAAGTTGGAATTGATGTCAAAACCCTCCGCACCGAGTCGCTGTCGTGTGTAGCCGATGTTGGCATCCAGGACCAAAGTCGGGCTGAACGTATAAGTACCGCCAAGTCCAAATACGTTAATTAGTCCTGGCGCTGTTCCCAGTTGACCACCATTCAAAGCCGGGCCGCTCACTTCCCCAAAGATTGGCGGATCGACGATCAGCGTTGGCGAACGACTCCAGCGACCGAATAACGTGAACTTGCCGCCGTCGTAGTTGATCTTGGTGTCCATGTTGGTGCGATTGAACTCACCAGTTCCCGTGGTGGCGAAGTTGTTCGTGAAGCCGCCCTGGGTCGGTAGGGGCAGCCGCTTGATTATCTCGAGTGCCGCAACATCGATACGATTTCCGGGTATCGTATTGTTAGGAAACATGGTACGAAGCGCCGGGTTGGCGTTTGATGTCGGATCGAAGACTCTGATGCCGGTGCCGGTGAAGTTCACATTGCCGTTTGCGTCTGGACGAAGGCTGGCAGGGGCCACGCTGGCCAGGACACCGGCCGCGTTTCGTTGCGTGGTGCGTTCAAGGTCAGTGAAGAAGAACAGCTTGTTTTTGCCGCTCCAATAACTCTTTCCACCCTCGCCGAATCGCGGCAGATAAATTGGACCACTAACCGCATACCCGAACTGCGCGAGGATGTTCTTCGGAACCTTCGTCTGGTTAATGGGTTGAAAGTAGTTACGGGACCGGAATCGACTGTTTGTGTCGTAGCCCCAGCCAACGCCATGAAAATCGTTACCACCTGTCTTGATACTGACGTTGATCGCTGCGCCGCCAGCCAAGCCCTGTTCAGCGTCGAAAGCGTTAGTGACGATGTTTACTTCCTGAATGGCTTCCGCCGGTGGTACGTAAACGGTGTTGGTTGGGAGCCACGGATAAATTACGCTCGAACCGTCGATCCTTGTGTTGTTCTGTAAGCGCGATACTCCGTTGACGTTGTAAGAAATCGATCTTTGCGGATTACCGGCGGCGGAGTTTTCTTCACCGCTACCGTTGCCGCCGAAGCCCGGACTTCTCGAAGTGCCTGGAATCAAAATAAGCGCACTCTGATAGTTTCGGCCGACGCTACCGAAGATGGGGAGAGCGTTTATTGTCTGCCCTGACTGCGTAACGTTTACGTCGCCCCTGTCTGTCTGCAAGGTGGCATCCTGACTGGTGCTGACGACCACCGTCTCCGCAACCCCGCCAACTTCTAATTGAGCGTCGGAGCGATAGCTCTTATTCGCTTCGATCCTGATATTTTCCTGAAGGAGCTTTTTAAAGGAGTCGCGCGAAATAGTAACTTTGTACGTTCCCACTTGCAGATCATTGAAGGCGTAGGCGCCGCGATCGTCTGTGATCGTGGTGCTCACGTCCCCAGTGGCAGTGTTGGTAGCTTCGACCGTCGCGCCTCCCACTGCGGCGCCGTTCGGATCCGTGACGGTTCCAATAAGGGAGCCATAGAGCACCTGACTGAAGGCAGCAAGGGGCAAGGCGATTAGAATGAGTAGCAGGAGGACGAGCCGGCTAAAGCGATGCCGTGCGCGTGGAGATCTAATACTTGGACGGAACATGCTGTTATCTCCTTTAAATTTAGAAAGATAATTTGCCTTGGCCGACGCGTGGATGACGGCAACACGGGGGAGCCGAGCGCATCTCCTGCGAGACCTCACTGAGACTTGATGCATTCATCAAAGCCCTTCAATCCCATTGTTCTATTGGGCGCGCGGACGAATCCGCCAATGTCAGAACATTAAGTTCGAGTCGACAACAAAAAGAGCATGCGACGCTCAGGCGACGGATGGTGCGCCAAAGTGTTGCTGCAAAACTAATGCGATCGTGCCCAACAGACGTGGATGCGAAGTTGGATCAGTAGGCACTATCCTTGTAGCTGCATGAGTTTGGGAACGTTCGGCCACAGTCCTGGTGATAATCGGCCCAACGTGATCCCACAGTCTGGTGATTTCTCCGATAACGAGAATTAAGTCAGGTGCAAGTCCCGTAACAAGCATGGCCATGCCAACGCCGAGGTAATGAGCCATCGTGCTGATTGCCTCGAGCGCTTTGGCATCGCCCTGGCCGGCAAGTCGTAGAACATCGTCGAAAGTTGGTTTTGAAGCGGTCGGTTTAGACCCTGTGTAGTAGCGAACTGCGGCGGAGTTAGAGGCGTACATCTCCCAACAACCCCGATTACCACAGCGGCACTCAAGCCCATTTTCGACAACCGTGGTATGACCGAATTCGCCGGCGACTCCAGTTGAGCCGCGCACCAATTGATGATTAAGTACCAGGCCGGTTCCGATACCTTCGGACACTGTTACCGCGACAAGATCTTGAGCAGCCTCGGACCGGCGACCAAACCAGATTTCAGCTAAAGCACAAGCATTCGCCGCATTTTCGAGCTCTACGGGAAGACCGGTCGCTTCTTCAAGCGGACTCTTTAAGTCAAAGTCGCGCCAGTCGAGGTTGGGCGCAAATACCAGCTTTTGCGAAGTAGAATCGACGCGCCCAGGCAAACTTACTCCGATACCTTCACAGGTCAGTTCTGATCTCACCTGGGTGATGCTCTTCAAGCGCGGAATCAAATCCTGAATAAATTTATTTGGATCTTCAGCGGTTGGCAGTGATTCCTGGGCGATGAAATTGCCGTCAAGATTCGCCAGGGCCAGTGTCGTGGTCGCAGGGCGGATATTGATGCCGACAATACCGACGCGCTCTTTATTAAGGTGGAGGAAGCGTGGTCTCCGTCCGCGGGGAACGTGTCCGTTTGCTCCTTCTGTAACCCATCTTTCGGTGATTAGTTGTTCAGTTATGACCGATACGGTGCTGCGTTGGAGACCTGAATGGCGAGCGAGGTCAGCACGTGATATTGGCTGATGGCTGCGTATGAGATTGAGCACGATTCGCCGATTGATATGGCGAGCCGTTTCGCTAGTGGCGACCCTGAAATTGGTTAAATCAATCTTTCGCATCTGCAGACCTATCTGCGCCTGGAACTTTTATTGCCGCGAGAGCGGGAAGGGTTAGACTCTAAAATAAGATTTTGTTCGTGGCGCGAACTAATAGCACGCAATCGATTTCAGAGTCAAGAAAAAGTTTTGTGAGTTGGAGAAATTTCAGCCTTATTTCGCGAGATCGGAAACGGTTCACCCTGCGAATACTTCCCAACCATCGTGCAAAAATCCTCACCTAAACCCTTGAAAATACCTGATTTCCCCAGCAAAACATCTGGCACATTCGTTGCGCTATCAACTTCCCGGGAGAGAGGTGTCATGACGAAAATTCTTAATGAGGCGGAAGCAATCGAACTGATCAAAGCCGGCAAGGTCGGTAGGCTTGGTTGCGTCGACCAAGAAGGACCCTATGTCGTGCCAATCAACTATTTGCTCGATGATGGAGAGATCTACAGTCATGCTCTCCCCGGCAAAAAAATTAACGCGATGAGAGCTGAGCCACGTGTTTGTCTCCAGGTTGACCACATCCAGGATGACCTTCATTGGAGCAGCGCCATCGTATTCGGCAGGTTTGAAGAGATCCGAATCCCACAACGCCGTCGTGTCGTCATCAGTAAATTACTAACTGTCTTTCCACAGATGACTCCGGTGGAAACCATGATTGTGCAAGACGGCGCAGCGCCAGACAGCATTGTTTTTAAGATTGTGGTCGAGCGGGTAACCGGAGTCCAGGAAAGTTAGAGGTGGTCCATGACTATAATTCCAAACAGAAAGAAGTGGTCCAAGTATTTCGCAGAATTTAATGAGCGAAACAAGTTGCGTCCAACCTGGTTACAGATTCTGAATTCCAATCGACCGTACAGTGAGAGTCGAGATCTTCCCTTGCTTGGCGTGAGTCTCGAAGAGAAGGGAACTGATGCGCCATGCTTGCAGATCTCACTTGGAGACGATCATCTTGGTAGTCGCCATCTGACGCACACGATTAACGGTTTGAAATCACTCACGATTCAATTAGGGCTGGATGGGCGTGAGGAATCTGTTGAGTTTATCGACAAAGGTGGTACGGCCAGTCTCCTGGTGTTTCGACATCGGTCAAAGATGGCCGCACATGCGCATGCGTAGAATCATCGTAGTTTAAGGAAGGATCATTATGAGCGCACAAACGTGGGGGAACGCCGCTTTTACCTGGAATACCGAGTGGAACCAAATCCATTCGGAGCGAGAGGAAGTCTGTGAAGAACTGGTTCGGAATTCAGTGAGAAACGCAGGCAATGCCAAATTGCGAGTTGAGAATCAATCCTTGAGCAGATACCTCGAAGCACGATTGCGATTGCTGGACGATGCCATGGATAGATTGATCGCCGGATCCTATGGGCATTGCGAAAGTTGTGGACGGCAAATCGGTGACGCGCGACTGCAAGCCGATCCGGCGATTGCAAAATGCGATGACTGCGAAACTGTTGCTTATCATTGAAAGCTTTGCGGTGAGTGGCGTGAGCAAACTCTCATACACGGTGCGGGAAACCTCGCATGGTAAACGGCGCTACCCGCATATCTCACACAAAAACGGAGCGGCACGCTCGTTGCTCTGTCTCTTTAGCGGAGGCTAGGGTAATCCTTGACACACAAATGAAGATTGAATGCGTTCTCTGTCCCACTGACCTTTCGAGTGCCTCTGACGAAGCACTTCGTTATGCGGTTTCAATATGCCGCGCATATGGAGCTGAGTTACTGCTGCTCCATTGTGATACGAATAAAAGCATCCAAGGGGTCTCGAATGAGCATGATGCCGAGGCCGAAATCTTGCGGGAGGCGCTCGCGAGGTACTGTGGCTCAGCAGACCTAGCGGGGCTCGAATGGAAGAGTCTGGTGACTACTTGCGACGACGCGGGCGAAGCTATTGTTCGCGCGGCTGCCATCTATGGAGTCGACTTGATTGTGATGCGTTCACGGCGCCGTCCCTATCGCGCGGCCTTACTCGGCTCAACCGCTGAATCAGTTTCGCGAACGGCTCCTTGTCCAGTGCTGGTGATGCACAATGATGATCGAGAGTGGGAGAATGAGACTGAACCGGTTGAGATGAAGCGGATTTTAGTAGCGTATGACTTCTCGGATTACTCAGAATTGGCTCTGAAGTATGCGCTGTCGATTGCGCAAGAGCATCAGGCGGAACTTCATTTACTAAACGTATTGCCACCATCGACGATTAACGAGACTGAACTTTCGTGGTACCCAATCGGGACCGAGAATGCTTACCACAAAGCTGCCCAACGACTACAAAGGGCCGTGCCTGCCGAGGCACATTTGTGGTGTCGAGTGAAACATGTAGTTTCTGAAGGACCGCCATATCGCGAAATCCTGAACTACGCGGAAAAGAATAAGATCGATCTGATTTGCCTTGGCGCGCATGGCGCGGGATTTGGAATGAAGACTCTATTCGGGTCGAACGTCGATAGAGTATTGCGCCAGGCGTCCTGTCCAGTGTTGGTCACACGTCCATTGAAGCCGGCCCATGTTCAGACTCATGAACTAGATCGTGAGATGGATACTGATAACGGCCGCCAAGTCAATGCTAAGGAATTAGTTTTTAGGTAGCGCTTGTCGCGCCAAGATGGAGATTGAACAGTATCGATTTTTTAGTCGCGTGGTGTCTCAATTGTATCTAGCCAGTGGTCTCACGCGCGCCACCACCGGCTTCAGCCGCAAGAATCATCCACAGATTACGCCGATCACACAGATTCTTTAATAGAACAGCTTAATGCCGTGCCTTTTTCCAAGCAGGAATCTGTGTGATCGGCGTAATCTGTGGATGATCATTTTATCTCGCCGAGTTTTCACAGAGTCTCTAAAGCCATTTGGTGGCGTGTCGCAAACACCTTCAGGGTTGCGACACAACCTATTAACTTGTTTTCAGCCCGGGGTTGCCAAAGCTCAACCCTGGGCTGAAATTGACCAACACCTTCGGTGTAACCTAAGGCAATGAAACGCTATTGAGCGGTGATGGTGAAGCGAGCTTCCGGAACTCGAGTTTTCAAATCATAGTTATCGATCTGAAGGTCCGCGAAACGTTGACCCTGCAATCTCGTAACCACATGAAACGGCAGCATCATGCAGTCAGCTTTGCGGTAATCGCTCCGAGTTTCCTCGATTAATACCTGACTGTTGTAGCGCGTGGTGATCTTATCAATCAGGAAAGTCTGCATGTTGATCCAGTATCTCACTGTATCCTGAGGATTGAATTTGACTTCGACAACGTAGTCATTGCCCTCATCCTTTTGACGAGCGGTAACGAGTTGGCCATCGATCGCCCGGTTCAAAGTATCAAATCCCATCATTCCCCAATGACGCGAAGCAGCAGCCTCGCTCACTCTGAATTCATTGCCGAAGATCATGCCGCCACCCGTCGATCCCGTGAACACGAGATAGGTTGGTCCAGGTAGAGTCGCAGTCGGCGCGATGTCCAACCGGCGACGCATGTTCTTATCCTGGTAATCAGTAATTTTTAATTTCACTTCGGCTGCGGCACCAAGCGGGTTTGCTCCCACGGCGCCAAAAGCAGCGGCATTAACAAATCCACCGGCGTTAACCGTTACGTTCTGCAAGCCAGAGTAATCGGCGCCGCCGTGGGCAATTCTCGAAACGCTGAGAATTTCGCGTCCGGTAAAATCCGCGGCCGAATTTTTAATAGTTCCACCCGTCAACGCCAGGACAACTACTGACGTAACGCTTAAACAAGAGAACAAAAACTTTCTGAGCAAGGGACTTGATTTCATTGTGGCCTCCAAAAGTTTTCAACCTTAAGACTTAATTATGAGCGCGAGAGTGTCGAAGCATGTTCACCTGCTAAATGTCTTGCATGCGTAAAGCGATGCCCGTCGCACAAAGTAAGACGAACAACATAGTTAGGAGGGCCATCGAGTCGATCAGATGGCTTCCCCAGGGATGTAGGAAATCGACAAACATGCTCAGATCCTCGGGAACCTGAGACGCTTTTTGAATCGTGGGAACCTCACCAAGGGTCGGTGTGGCGGGTTTTGTAGCGGACACACGCGACATCAGATCTTTCTGATATTGGTCCATATCCTTTTCAAAATCTTTCAGACTCTGTTCGGCGTCGCTTTTGTAGTTACGGATTTTTGTTTGGGCGTCTGCAATGTTTTGATCGTTCTCTTTCTCAATGTTCTTGTAGAGTCCGCGGCCATCGTTATTGACCGAGGGTTGGGCCTTTTCATCTTTACCGCGCAACACATCGAGGCCGGACAATCTTTTCATTTCGTCGAACGACCAGGTGGCCGGCATTACGACCCCGATTACTCGACCCATTCCAACCGGTACGCCAACTAATCCGCAAAAAAGAATCTGTGGTATCAGGATGAGCGGAACCAAACTGGTCGCCATTTCAGAAGTCTTGACTACTGCCGACACAAACAGTCCAAGCCCGATACCCACCATGCCGGTGAGAATCATGATGATTAACTGTGGTATTCCACCAAACCTGCCGGGCAAACTCATCAGACTGGTGACGTCCAGTAGCTTCAAGGTCGCGAAGAGAATCAGACATTGAAGACTAACGATTAGAGTCAGGACGAAAACTTTCGAGCCGACGTAGGGAAGCAGCCTGAGATTCACCATTCGTTCGCGGTTATAGACCGCCCGTTCACGAATGATCTCGCGCGCAGCCAACGAGGTGCCAAACCAAAGGGCTACCAGGGCGAGTACGAAGAAGGCGAAGTCGCGTGGTGCGTTTGCTCCGACAACTATATAGGTTAAGAAAGCGATGATCGGAGCTTGTCCAAAAAGGATTAGTAGATTGAACTTGTCCCGCGTCAAAACTCCCATGTAACGGCGGGAAAGGGTGGCCCACTGTCGCACTGAATCACCGAGAGTTGTTCTGCGTTTGGCCGGTGCCGCTTGACGAGGTTTGCTGGAGACTTCAGTTAAAGGATTTGCGATGTTGAGACGGTACTGCTCGGTGGTGGTGAAGCGTCGTTTCCACTCGTCAGCCACCTCTTCCGAAATCTGTTCGCGTGAGAGATTTCCGTTTGACTGTTTTAGTCGTGCAAAAATCGGTGCTTCAAGTTTGTCGTACAGTTCTTTAAAACTCGAGGCGCCGACGTGGGCGAGAGCTTCCTCAGGAGTTCCATAGAAAACAAGTTTCCCTCGCATCAACAAAACGATCTTGTCAAACAACCTCACGTTTTCCATTGCGTGAGTTGTGAGGATGACCGTGCGCCCGGATTCAGCAATCTGGCGAAACAGTTTCATCACCTTTTCTTCAGTCGCTGGATCGAGACCTGATGTTGGCTCGTCAAGAAAAATGACCGAAGGTTTGGTAATCAACTCGACTGCAATTGACACGCGTTTGCGCTGCCCGCCCGAAAGCTGAGCGATCGTAACGTCTCGTCGTTCTGACAATCCAGTAACATCCATCACCTCGTTGACGATCTGGTTGATCTCGGTAACCGAGATATCGCGCGAAAGTCGCAACCTGGCGACGTAATAAAGCGTGCGATAGACGGTTAGTTCACGAT
>DATIBX010000426.1:0-7686 GCA_035457105.1 Pyrinomonadaceae bacterium | reverse complement strand
AGCTAAACTAAGCCACTGCCATGGCCTATGATCGTTGGTTGCTCTCAGTTTCTGATCCGTCCCTAGTTCGCGGGTTTCTCGGCACGATAAAAGTAATACTCAGCCGTGTACGGAATCTCCACCACCTCGCCCACGCTCAATCCCGCGTACGTTGGCGCCACTCCGCCCGTAGTATTGACGCGCTGAATATGGCTCACCGCCTCAAACAGTCCCGGACCACTACTCACCACTCTTTCCAATAATATCCAGGCTATCGCGCCAGGATCAGGCGTGCAGCCTGTTCCGAGAACTCGCGTGCCCTTAAATTTGCTGCCACTCTTACTTTCCCAGGTTGGACCACCGTAGTGAGTGCCGACTTCGCCAAAGAAGTTTGGTTCAGCGTATAGAGTTGCTCTGGGCGCGACAAAGTCCCAGCTAATTCCGTTCCAACGATAAATTTGAACCCCGGTCGCATATACGTGATAAGCGAGCTTAGTTGCGTCTGGCGCGGCGATGCTTGAACACTGTGCTGGTAACTCGGGACCATTGTCATTATCGACAGTTGCGAAAGTGGGCCGCAGCGAGAGCCCGAAGATTGAGAGTAGAACAAGAAGCCTTACAAAGTTTGTTGTGTTTACGCGGTACATTACTTTCTCCTCAATGCTACAAAGCAGTTGTTTGTAATTTCGATAAGGAAGAGATGAGCCGTTTTAACTAAGACTTCGGATCTGCCTCAACCTTTCTTCGTGGCTGTCTACTTCGACCGCCGAGAGAGAAAGTTGCTAAAGGAATGCCTTTATTACCGGATGGACAAAAAAATGTTTTGGGCCCGAATTAAGCAGGACCGCACCACACTGAAATTCCAGAATCATGCAGTCAGGAAGGGTGGCAGAGCGGCGGATGTGAGCAACTCCCCAGAATCCCGCAGTTAGGGCAGAGCGGCCAACATCGAGATTCTGTTCACTCGATCCTAGCGACGCCCCGCTCTTCCTCCCTTAAACACACACTCAACTTACAATTTGTAAAATCTCAACTGGCCATTTCCAACTGCAAGATTTCTGGTGAGTGGAATTCTAGCAGAGGAGGAAGAGCGGGGCGTCGCTAGGTTCGAGCAAAGAGAGTCTCGATGTTGGCCGCTCTGCCACCCTTCCTAACTGCAGGATTCTGGAAGCTTGAGTGTTTCTATCTCTTCCTTAAACTGACTTTGCCTTTGCATTAGCAAGCGGAGCCTCACTCTTACCGAGGCGAACGGGAAGGATCATCGGAACCCGTCGCTTGTAACTCCGATATGCCTCACCATGAGCCGAAATTAAGTCTCGCTCTTCCAACTGGATAGCGACGAAGATATATGCAGTAGTCATCAGCGCGAACACCAGGTGAGCGATCGTCATCGTCGGTGTGGCCCAGAATGCCATCAGCCATCCAAGATACAGCGGATGACGAACATGTCGATAAAGCACTGGAGTGCCGAACTTCAGCTGTGAGTATTCCTTGCCAAGCAGGAATAGGTAGACCTGGCGCAGGCCGAAGAGATCGAAGTGATTGATAAGAAACGTGCTTACTAAAACAGTCAGCCAGCCGGTAGCACAGATCGCATAAAGCGCATAACGCAAAGCAGGCGTTTCCACATTCCAGACTATTCCACCGATGGGGCGCCATTGCCAGAAAAGGAAAATCAACGCGAGGGAAGAGAGCAAGACATAAGTGCTTCTCTCAAGTTGTTTGGGAACAATTTGAGTCCAGGCGTCCTTAAACCATGGACGAGCCATCAGGCTGTGCTGAATGGCAAAGAGAGCAAGCAAAAGAGCGTTGATTATTAGCGCTTCACCAAGTGAGCCGGTTCGACCGGAATCAATTGATTTTGGAACGAAGATGTTGCCGATGAATCCAGCGGCATAAAGGAAGGTTCCAAAAAAGATCAGATAACACAAGACACCGTATATAAAACTCGCAACTCTGTTGACCATGAACGACTCCTTTCGATTCCAACACGCAACCAGCGACTTTTTACAGTTACCTGTAAGTCTCTGGAAATGAATGACACGAAGGAGAAAGTTGCTGAAGTGCTGTGGATATTACTAGTCGGGTAATTATTTTCGCACCAACTCCAATCGTATCTTTTTTTGAGCGAACCTCATCATGTAATGGGTCCCTCGTGAAAGGTCGTGGCAATCCCGTGATTTCAAATCTCGGTGCAACTCGACCGGTCGTAACGATCGTGACAGAGAAGGTTAAAGTGCGCCCCCCGGAACACCTCAAACTATAACGCGCATTGCAGAGCGATAAAGGGTCACCCTTTTCTTATAAGACTTAGGCCGCACGATTGACTCAACGAATGGCCTTGAGTTTTCTGCGCATTTCTCCGTGCAACCTTTGTGTTCTCGGTGGTCTCGGTGGTGGGGGCGGGTTCACAAGTTAAGCTTCACCACAGAGTCACAAAGATCACAGAGGCGGCACAGAGAAGTCCCGGACAGCGAGCTTGAGATTGACTGGTCCTTTTTGGCGAGAAATTGCGCGTAGTTATTAAGGTCGATTTTCCGTTTACGTTGGCCCCCAGCTGCTGGCCAACCCGTTTTTGAAACAAGCGCAAAGGGAGTTTTGCCCATGTCGTTCACGGTTCGTTTAGTGCTGTGCATACTGACGTTGAGCTTTTTCTATCCCGACGTAGCCAAATCACAAGCAGTCCCGAATTCTGGCGCCGCTGAGCTTGTTGCGTTAGTGCGCGCCAAATCACCCGCTGAGCAGGAACGAATGCTGGCCGAAAGAAAAGAGCTTGTTTCGTCCTCGGCAGTAAACTCCCTTAAAGAGCTCGTTAACGACGCCACTCTCAGAGGCGATTATCCCGAGGCGATGCGCATTGCCCAGCTTGAGCTAAAGATGGCTGAACGACTAAGCGACAAGCTCGCACTGGGAGTCGCACTTTCAGAAGTAGGAAATGTATACAGTAGACAAAACCGTCCCACCGATGCGCTCGACAATCTGCAAAAGAGCCTGGCCATTTTTGAGGAACTAGGAAACAAGCAGGAAAAGGCCCGCGCCTTGCACTCAATCGGATTCGCCTATGGACTACAACGTCGTTACGATCTCGCGGTTGAAGTTCATAGTACGAGCCTGGCTATAAGTGAAGAGATTGGGGACAAGAAGCTTGCCGCTCTCTGTCTCAACAGTCTCGGACTCGACCAGACCACCTTGGGCCGCTATCAACTTGGTCTCGAGCTCTACCAGAAAGCCCGAGTGTTGAGCGAGCAGATCGGTGATAAGGCTACACTGAATCTCAGTCTTAACAACATCGCCACTCATTACATTTCCCAGGGTCGTTACGCCGAAGCCCTCGATTTCTTGCTCAAGAGCCTGAAGGTGATGGACGAGATGGGGGGCGCCGCCGACCGGCGCAGTTATTCATACAAGCTGCAGAACATTGGCCTGGTCTATCGTCATCAAGGCGACCTTGATCAGGCTTTGTCCTATTCGCGACGCAGCCTCGCAATACTTGAAGAGATTGGCGACCAATCAGGGATTGCAAACCTGCAGAATAATATTGGAGTCATTTACAAGTCGCAGAAGCAATACGAACAAGCACTCGAGTGGTTACAGAAGAGTTTCAATGCTTACCAATCGCTAAAGGCGACACCTGGTATCGCTCGCACCTTGAACAACATTGGCGATGTATATCGCTTGCAAGGTCGTTATGACGAAGCGTTGCCGGCGTTGCAAAAGAGTCTGGAGTTGCGCGAGGCGAACCGCGACCGAGGCGGAATAGCACTAACTCTGAACAACCTGGGACGTCTCTATCAAGCGCAAGGCAAATATGCCGAGATGCTGGCAGTCGGTCGCCGCTCGGCGAGCATTGCCGAGGAAATTAATGCACGTGAAGAACTATGGGACGCGCAGGAGCGAATCGGTCGTGCGCTGAGTGCGTTGGGCCAAACTGCTGAAGCGCAGCAAAGCTTTCTGGCATCGATTGCAACCGTTGAAAAGATGCGCCGCGAAGTTGCCGGAGGTGAACAACAGCAGCAGAGTTTTATGGAAAACAAACTGACGCCGTGGCTCGGTCTAATCGATCTGCTCGTGGCGCAGGGCAAAAACTCTGAGGCTCTCGCGTTCGCAGAACAATCGAAAGCGCGAGTACTGCTGGATGCACTGCAGCGCGGTCGAGCGACATTGCGCCAGTCTCTTTCGCCATCGGAACGTGAAGCTGAAGAACAGCAACGTTTGGGTCTAGTATCGCTAAACTCTCAACTTAATGCAGAAGTTAAGCGCGAAAAGTCTGATGCAGCAAAAGTTGCGGCTCTCCGGACAAAGATCGAAAAGGCTCGTCTGGAATACGAAGATTTTGAGACGAGACTTTACGTGGCCCATCCAGAGTTGAAGATCCAACGAGGCGAGGCACCCGTAATTAACGCGGCGGAACTTGATTCACTCGTACCTGACAAGTCGACTGCGTTACTTGAGTACGTGGTGGCTGAAGACAAGACCTACCTGTTTACGGTAACCAGATCCGCAGTGGATTCACCGGCAGCAGTCCGGGTCTACACAATCGCTGCGAAACGTGAAGAGCTGGCTAAGCAGACAGAAACGCTTCGTTTACAGCTGGCTGCTCGAGATCTCGGTTTTCGCGCTTCAGCAGCTAAACTCTACGACGCCCTATTGAAGCCTGCCGGCGCCGATCTGCGAGCCAGAACAAATTTAGTGATCGCCGCCGATAATATTCTTTGGGATCTACCATTCCAGGCCTTAATAAGTGATGCCAATCGCTACGTAATTGAATCGGCGGCAGTTAGCTACGCGCCTTCCTTCACTGTGTTGCGTGAGATGACAAAGCGTCGCAACAGTCAGCCTGCGTCTGCCAACTTGTTGGCGCTGGGAAATCCTAGCCTGGACCAGGAGACGATTCGCAAAGTCAGCTTCACGAGGCGCGACGAGAAGCTTGAGCCACTCCCGGAAGCAGAACAGGAAGTTAAGACGCTGGGCCGCCTGTATGGTTCGTCACGTAGCCAGGTTTACATCGGAGCCGATGCTCGTGAAGATCTGGTGAAGAGCGAGGCCGGCCAAGCGAAGATCCTCCATTTTGCGACTCACGGCGTCTTGAATAATGTGTCACCGATGTATTCGCACCTGGTGCTGGCTGAAGGCGGTCCAAATGAAGACGGACTGCTCGAAGCCTGGGAATTAATGCAGCTCGATTTGCACGCTGATCTCGCCGTGCTCTCCGCTTGTGAAACGGCTCGTGGTCGAATTGGAGCAGGCGAGGGACTGATCGGATTGTCATGGGCCATGTTTATAGCCGGCGTGCCGTCGTTGGTCGTCAGTCAATGGAAAGTCGACTCCGCGAGCACTCGCGACTTGATGGTCAATTTTCATCGTGGATTGTTAACTCCATCCACTGCGACGAAAGTAAGACTGACAAAGACGGAAGCTCTAAGACAAGCATCGCTGAAGGTTATGAAAAATCCGCAGACGAGTCACCCGTTCTATTGGGCCGGCTTTGTCTTAATCGGCGATGAACGGTGATCGACTGATTTCTCGAGGGGCTTAGCGTCGAAGGCTTTGTACCTGGCGGAGTAAGTTGCGGGCCAGATCGGAATCGGGATTTGCTTTCTGTACGAGCCGCAGTTCTTGCTCAGCTTCCTTCAATAGACCTGCGTCCGCATATAACAAGCCCATCGTAAGGTGCGACGAACTATACGCGCGCTGAGCTCGAGCTAACTCACTAGTCTTCGCCTGATCGAGGACGCGAAACTTTGCTTGAGGCGCTGGCGGTCGTGGCGTCGTTACCTCTTCACCATCGTGGCTGGCTTTCACCTGCCACGAATAAACCTTGCCTCGCGAAAATGCCTGCGGCGCCGTCCATGAGTTGGTGGTGATGTTCAGGCTAGTTGCGACCTGTTGAAATTGTTCGTCATAGATTTCGACGATATAGCTGGTCGCACCATTCATTGGGGTCCAACGAAAAGTTGGCCGATCACTCATTACCACGTTGCCAGCTGGTTCCAAAACCACGAATTCTGCCTTTTGATTGCCCGAGCCCATCAGCGAACTCGGCGGCCTGGACAGACCGTTCAGTTGCGACGATTTATCTATTCGTCCAGAGCTCAAAGCCTTCTTCAACATACTCTGATAATTAACTGGCAGATTCTCAACGCCAGAGAGTTTTCCCTCCTGGTCCAGGGCCACCTGTCCATTCCCGTCATTAAGTTGGGCCACTACCGGGACTGCTTCTTCCGGAGTCGGTGTCGCAACTGGAGCGGGCGACTCGGTGTTAATCGACGGCTGAGGGACCGAAGTGGGCGACGTGGCTACATAGGATGCTGGTCTTGTCGCTCGCCAGACGAGCCACGCTGCGGTTCCGAACAGGATAACCATCAGTGCGGCGAAAAACGCAGGAGCCGGCGATGTCAACTTCGGAAAAATTCCAGACAGTTGCCGCCAGCGACTGCGAGCGGGTTTTGTCGGCTGGGTGATTATCGGCTGATAGTCATTATCGATCGAGGGGGCGATTTCATTTCTAAAGGCGCGTAGATCGGCTACCGCTAACTGACATAGCTCGCAAGCTGACAGATGATCAGTAGCGAACTGCTGTTCTTCAGCGCTAAGATTTTTATCAACGTAATCTGCCGTTTGTGCCTCGTTAAGGTGGCCATTGGAACCAGCATGCTCGTCGGCGAGTTCCGCATGCATGGAAAGGAAGGGAAGGTCACCATTCATCTCAGCTTGAACTTGCTGCCGGCAGGCCTCGCAATTATCAAGATGCTCAGATACCGTCAGCAGTTCCGCAACCCCCAACTGTTGTGAAAGGTAATCCTGAAGTTGTTTTTTGTTTAGATGTTCTAACAACTCTTAAATCCTTACAGCCGCGGGACTTGGCTGAGTTTTGAATCGGGACCGCGAAAAGTCGCCACATTGATAAGTTGTTAAAAGTTGTCCTTTATTACTACAGCTTTTCACATGAACCCTTTCAATCGTCGGGCTAATCGTTCCCGGCCCGATTTCCTGGCATTTATTACCTGTTGTCGCGTTAACCCGATCAATTCGGCGATCCGCGAATCCTCAAGTGGGAGATCATTCCACAGCTCCGCAAATCCCGCGCTGGTCAGCGCAAGCACTTCGGCAAGTTGCTTCAGAGTTGCCACACCGGTAGCTGGGAAAAGAGTGATGCAGCCCTGGCCGCTCGCATCCTTTAGATTCAGAAGTAAGGCGGCCCGCTGATTCGGTGGCAGCTGTTGCAGCTCTTCCCACAGTCGCTGCAAAAACATTCGTTTCTCGACTTGCCAGGCCTGGTCCGGCTGGTCTGAAGTGGGAACAATCGTAGCTGAATCGTCATCATCAGCGAGTGATTCAACGGGCTGATCGCGTATGCCGACTAACGAGGCCATAAAGCTGACCAACTCGTCGAAGTCAGTTGGCCCGCCAACCACATTGAAAATCGTAGCCAGAGCTGCGCTCAGTTCTTGATGCTTTCCGGTCTTTACCATTCGCACCTGGCCTAAGAGTTGCTGGTTAACTGAAAGGCTGTCAGTTAAGGGCGCGAGTGGTTGTTTTCTCTTACTCCGCCAGACATCAAATCCCGCCACCAATTTGCCGTCTTCGTCTTGCCAGGCTGACAATCCACGCTGTCGGGTTAAGAGATAGTGCAGGCGATTCTTAAATGCGTGTCGTTCCGGAAACTGCTTTCGCATCCAACGTGAACAGGCGCGATGAGCAATGACC
>DATIBX010000425.1:0-2488 GCA_035457105.1 Pyrinomonadaceae bacterium | reverse complement strand
GGGGTGAACCGGACCGCAAAGAAAGTGAAAGCGGAACTCTCAGTTGGTGAGTAATGTGAGATTGCTGCACAAGGTCATTACCGGCCTGATCATCGCACTCGGATGTCTCCATATCGCATTCACGCCATTTAACTACACTAACTTTGATATGAATGCTATGTGGTTTGTCAGTGCGGGAGTGGCGATTATTCTGGCGGGCTTTCTTAATGTAGCGGTTATTCGTATCGGTAATGATCGAGTGGTTCGCTCTCTTTGCGTTCTCACGAATATGACTTTCGCCGTGCTGTTTGCGCTGGCGTTATTTCAGATGGGTCAACCGCAGGTATTCGTGGGTCTGGCCCTCTTTGCTGTGGCCGCTGTTTGTGCTCTTTTCACGAGTCGACGTTAGCCACAAAGAATCTGCTTGACTTTCGACTCACCTCAAGAGTGTAGACTCATTTGTATCGGATACTGAGTTTTGAGGGAGGGGAAAATGCGTCGCAGAAAAATGCTTCATCGATTAACTTTCGCTGCCGTCGCACTCGTTACGGTTGCGTTCATTACGGCAAAAGCTCACAGAAGTCTGCCAGATTCGGCGATGCAGGATCTAAGCAGTGCGGATCAGCTTAAGCAAAGGCTCCAGCAGGATTCCGGTAAGGTGCAGTTGATTATACTCGTCTCGCCGATTTGTCCGGCCTGTCGCCGGGGATTCGCAGACATGCAAAGCGTGTTGAAGAATGTTCCGGATGATCGTCTTCGGACTTACATCGTCTGGCTACCAATGTTTCCCGGTGACAGTCGAAGTTGGGCGCAGACTCGATCAAACGAGTTCAGTGATCCGAGACTCAGCTATTACTGGGATGGTGGCCGGGTAACGGGAGACGATTGGGGCAAGGCGTTGGGCATCGACCGCACGGCCTGGGACGTCTACTTTCTATACGGCGCCAATGCAAAGTGGAGTGATGGGACGCCAACGCCAGCGTTCTGGATGCATCAGTTGGGTGGAGTAACCAAAGCGCCGATGTTGAATAAGAACGATTTTGAAGCGAAGGTTAAGGAGCTACTTGCCTCGACGAAGTAATCCGGCTACAGGCATCAGGTTATGAAAGTCTCGCGAATCGGCGTTGCGAACAGCGTCTCGGTATTATCGGCATTTTTTTCAGTGCTGCCGATAGGCTGCTGCGTGTTTCCGGTCGCACTCTCTGTTCTGGGAGCGTCGGGTCTTGCTTTCGCAGCTGCACTCACGCCCTATCGACCATACTTCATTGGACTGACGCTTATCTCACTGGCAGCGGCTTTCTACTTCACCTATCGACCGCAGAAAGAATGTGCACCAGACGAAGCATGCGCCGCGCCGGGGCGTCGCAAATTTCAAGTCGTGCTTCTTTGGACGGTGACAGCGCTGGTTATACTGCTCCTGATCTTTCCTTACATGGTCCCGTTCTTGCCGCTCTAGGAGACCTATTTTTAATGAAGCGACGACTCTTTATCCTTCTCGCGATCGTGGTCGTTGGTCTGGGCTTCCTCGCTTACTACCTCTACGGTGGCAGCACTGTTCCCAACGGCCAGCAACCGTTGGTTCGCTTGACCGATGCCAACGTCTCTTCACTTAAAGACTCATTCAATCACTCTGCCAATTCGGTCCGTGTGATTGTAATGCTATCACCTACTTGACCGGTTTGTTTGCGGGGGGCCTCCGCATTCGAAAAGTTGCTCGACGAACAACATGAAACGAACGTGCGGGTGTTTGTAATTTGGGAACCAGTACTGCCGTCCGATTTGTTTGCGCCGTCGACTTCATCGCTGAAACGAATCTCAGACGGAAGAGTGTCGCAATATTGGGACAAGCAACGTCTGGTATCTCATTTAATGGGCGAGACAGATCATAACTCGATCGTTTGGGACTATGTTGCGGTTTATGAACCTGGAAAATTGTGGGAAAAAGCGCCGCCCGAGCCTGCGTATTCCGGCAATCCGGTTGTCGAGGTTATTGACGAAACCAGAACAGCAATTCGACAACAGTTAGAGCGCAAGATTACAGAGTGATCCGGCTATGCAAAGCGATGGAGTGTATGCACTTCGGTTTAAGGTCAGTGTTCCCTAATTAAAGGATATATACGGATCGAAGCCAGGAGATGATCGCCAATCTCAGCCATGATAAAGGGCTTCACTCCTTCCCGTCCCGTGAGACTAAGCCACACTGATCCGCCTTCGCGCTCAACGTCTATCCCGAAGCCAAAGAACGGGCAGCATAGGCGCTCGAGTGCGATGAACTGTGCGGCTGTCAGTAAGGCGTCAGACTCGTTAGGTAGTTCAAAAGCGTAGCCGTCGGGCAACTCACGAATGTTTTGAGCGGAGCGAAAGAGTCTTTCAATTGTCGCTATATGTGCGCCACGTTGCTCAGGTGCAATCGCAGTCATATCACAGGCAAAGGGTGATTCTCTATCTGTCATCAGCTTCTGGGCCAATACATAATGATAAACACGCCGACGAGCGCGACTGCGCCCCC
>DATIBX010000424.1:0-3671 GCA_035457105.1 Pyrinomonadaceae bacterium | reverse complement strand
AAGACGAGATCATCATCTCCGGCTCTCGTGAAACGAGAAAACGTGCACGTCGTATCATCGCCGCGCTCGACCTCCCGCGACCGGGCGTCGTCATGGAGATGTGGGGAATCCAAATCACAAGCAACAAACCCGATAAGATGGCGCAGGTGACGGCCCTCATTCGCCAGGAAATAAATCGCACGCAACAAGCGGTGCGCGACAGTTACCGGCAACTGGAAACTCTCACGAGAAAATACACGCCAGACAACACGAGCTTGAACGAAGGATTCCGCAAGGTGTTAGAAGACGATCTCTTCTATCACTCGGCGCTGCGTCTTGATCATCCACTCTCGCTCGCAGATATTCTGCTGCGCCTGGCTGCCGCTGAAAAGCCAAGTGCGGTTTCCGTGAACATCGCAAATGATTTCGACCGCTGGCTCCGTAACAACTACGCCATCTACGTGGATACGTTAAATAAGGAGAAGAAGAACGAAAAGAACCCGGTCAAAAATAAGGAACCATTCGAGCGGTTTTTCACCGCACGTGGGTTAACGCGAGAAGGAAAACTCTGGCAGGACGATGGCTCAATAGGACAGCGAGCGGAAATCGGAAGGTTTGCTGTGTTGGATTTTGGATTGCACTACGGTTACATGATTCACGAATCCTCAAGCTTCAGTTCCTATCACTTGCAACATGCATCCGAAGTACTAAACACGCGTTTGCAGGACGCAACCAACGCCCTCAATCTTGATATGCAGGAGCTGTTTGTGGAGCCGACGCTCGAGCGAATCAGAGTGATCGTGCGTGATTTCAAAGACGTTGAGTATGCGCAGATAGGAAAGACTACGATAGCCAGTCTCAGCGGCATTCAGGCCGACGTCACCACACGTGCGATTAATAATTTCGATGTGACTCCACCGATTACGCTCACCGAAGTGCTCACCAAAGCGACTACGATTTCAAATAGCGTCGGCCCTTTTATCCCAAAGCCGGCCGATAATCTGGTTGGTGCGATACCTCTCTCACAGGTAATCGGTCTCATTGGGGCATTTGGTGAGGAGCGATCAGTCTTTCGTGAACTCCAATCAGGCATCTCGCTGAGTATCACACCAAACGTTCTGCGTAACATGACCAGTGCGGAATTGAAAATCGATCTGAAGACAGGCGATCCACAGGTCACAGCTCCGAAGGATAACGTGAAGCCGTTATCGCGCGTGAGCCAGCACAATGTTGTTACCAGCATCTACATCGAGCCGCTCGACTTTTTCGATCTGTCGGCGTTTGCGAGTCAGAGCACATTGGATGGAGGACGAGCTTACGTGCCTATCGTCGGTACCATCTGGCGTGGAATTTTTGGAGACATTCCCGTAGCTGGCAAACTGTTTAGCTGGAGACGTGGTACAAAGAATGTCTTCAGTGAGAGTTTGGTGCTGACGAACTCGTACATCACGCCAACGTCGATGGGCATAGCCGTGCTTTACCCGAATGACCTCTTTGATGAGAATGGTCAGCATGTGGAGTACACCGGCTACATTTCCGACTGTCAGTGGAAGGCTGTCTGGGATTACCGGCGTGGAGGCAAGTTCATAAGTGGCAACACCTGCCTTAGCCCAGGCGCAAAATGATCCAGCATCTGGTTTCCAGTACAATGTCGGCATGGAATTTCAAATCGAACATGCGATGGGAGTCCTGCAACGGACGCCTGCAACACTCAACACTCTGCTGCGTGATCTTCCTGAGCCGTGGCTGGTCCATAATGAGGGGCCTGACACGTGGAGCCCCTATGATGTGATTGGTCATCTAATTCAGGGGGAAGAGACGGACTGGATTCCGCGCGCGAAGATCATACTCGACCACGGCGAGGCGCGAGCTTTCGAGCCCTTTGATCGTGTGGCGATGTTTGAGAAGTCCAAGGGGCAATCGATCGCCGAACTGCTCGACACGTTCGCCAGGTTGCGTGCTGAAAACCTGCGCGAGTTGCAATCCCTGAACCTCACTGCTGATCTCCTGGACAAGCGCGGCCGTCATCCCGAGCTTGGCGTGGTGACGTTGCGACAGTTGTTAGCCACGTGGGTGGTCCATGACCTCGGTCACATCAGGCAAGTCGTCCGCGTGATGTCCAAACAATACGGCGACGCGGTTGGACCATGGAAAGCGTATTTGTCGATCCTGGGAGTTTCAGCCGCAGATTAACGCGAATGAACGCAGATCAGTGTGATTGTTTTTTAGAAACTGTGTGAGCACCTTGACTTTGTTTCGAGCCAGCAAGAAAATGAGTGCATGGACCTGACTACCGGCCTGGCTATTGTTGGTGCGGTTAGTGCCACTCTCACCATCATTGAGAAGGCACTTAAATATGGGTCTGCCTTTTTTAAAAAAGCCTAAATTTTTAAATTTCCGTACGCCTTCCATTCGCCAATTCAGGCATTTGTGACCCAGAAATGATTGAGACACAATCTCTTAAGGATTTTTTCGAGTCAAAGAAAAAATCTTTACACGCTTTAGACCAGGTAGTATCTTCCGCTCCCCGCACGCATCCTCCGCACTTCTGTGTTTATTCGCGTGAATCCGCGGCTAAATAAATACTTGACTACGTACACTACGCGCGCCCATTTTGTCGATCGCAGTTCCATCGTACGCACGATATGGGGCGACCCGGATCTGGTTCTGCTCATCTTTGCGGGATCGGCCGCTGAGTTTGCACTGAATCGTGCTGTCGATTGGCTCTTCTTTACCGGCGAGATTCCGCGTGACCCGATCGGACGGCTCTTCTCCACGGTTCATTACGCTCAGGAGATCGTGTTTGTAGATGAAGAAAAGGCGCGGCAAACGTTGGATCGGATAAACGCGCAACACACATCCGTGGAACACGAGCGTGGGCAAACAATACCTGATTGGGCTTACCGCGACGTCCTCTACATGTTGATTGACTACTCAGAGCGTGCTTATGCGCTGCTGTATCGACCATTAACGCAATCTCAAAAGAACGATTTGTTTGAAGTGTTCCTGCGGATCGGGGAAGGGTTGCACGTGCTGCAGTTGCCGAGAACCTATGCGGAGTGGCAATCGGACCGTCACCTGCATCTGATTCGCGATCTGCGTTACAGCAAACACACGTCACTGCTCTTTCAAGCGTATCGCAGGCATTTAGGCGCCTGGCGCTATCACTTACTGCTGGAGGTACAAGCCTTATTGGTACCAGACGAAGTGCGCCGGATGCTGAAGCTCGACGCGAACAAACTCATTTCTGGTCTGGTCCACACTTATGGCATTGTTAGTAGTTTCAATTTACAGTCGCTGGTCCATAGTCTGTTAATCCCACCGCGTTACTGGTCTGAGGTGCGGCGGTTCGACAGGAGAGCTTAAAGTGGCGGTTGGACCCGCTTTGCACAAAAAATCCGGAAATCCCACCCACGGCAGTGGGTGGTTTATTCAAATACTTTAACGGCTTCTGACGATTTGAAGACTGCTGTGACATCAGGTTCCAATACGATAGCTACGCTTCCTTCTGACATCTGAGACGCAAGGCGATTTGGTTTCGACTTGCTATAGTCAAAACGATACTCTGAACGTAATCCTTCCTCTTTCACTGATCGCTTTTTACGACCTGACGGTTTCTTCATAGTCTTTTGCGCTCCTCGTGTCGCCTCGCGAGTAACCCATGCTCTTCTCGCGCACATCGTCAACTGAGG
>DATIBX010000423.1:0-12076 GCA_035457105.1 Pyrinomonadaceae bacterium | reverse complement strand
GAAACGCCAGGCGGAGCGCTGCCTGTACTGCCACATCCAAACCATTTACGACTCCCAGAAATGCGTGCTCTGTAATCGCTGCGTTGATATCTGCCCTGAATATTGCCTGAAGTTAGTGCCGCTCGAAGAACTCGAACTCTCACCGGAAGTTAAGGAACAGATTATCGAGAACGAAGGCGCGACCCTGACCGGTCAGCTCTCGGCAATGCTCAAGGATGATGAGAAATGCATTCGCTGTGGACTTTGCGCAATTCGTTGCCCAACCGACGCCATGACCATGGAGGTCTTTTACTATGAGGAGAAAGAAGTCCGCGTCTGAGAACCCGACTCAGCCTACCAGTTCGCGCGTGTTACCGGATGAAAGCGTCAAGTCCGGCGGTATCGATCGGGGTCGGCGCAAATTGATTTCGCGCTTCGGTCTAGGCGCGATACTGATGACTATAGGCGGACAGACCTATGCCTTCATTCGCTCTTTGGTGCCGAATGTCCTCTACGAAGATCCGCAGCGCTTCAAAGTCGGTCCGCTCGATCAGTTCACTGAAGGAGCGAAATTTATTGAAGACAAACGCGTCTTCATCTTTCGCGAGAAAAATACTCTGCATTGCATCTCGGCTACCTGCACTCACTTAGGCTGCACAGTAAAAATGCAACGCTTAAATCAAGCCAAAAAGGTCAACGTCCGGGGACGAGAGATTAATGAACAGGTCGAGTTCGCGTGTCCCTGTCACGGTTCGAAGTATTACGGCGACGGCACGAACTACGCTGGCCCAGCGCCACGACCCTTAGCCCACTACAAAGTGGAGGTTGCGCCTGAAGATGGGCAACTCATCGTGGACACATCGCAGATTGTAGACCAGGACTTCAGATTGACAGTTTAGAAACAAGAAAGCCCGAGGTTTTTTATGGGACAAAAATTCATCAAGCTTTTAATACCAGTCGTTGCAGTATTCGCAGTTCTGCTCTCTAGTTCCGGCGAAGCTCAGGCACACTGCGACACGATGGATGGCCCAGTAGTCAAGGCCGCCCAAAAAGCGCTAGCGACAAAGAATGTAAACCTGATTCTGATCTGGGTGCGGCAGAACGACGATGCAGAAATCAGGCGACGCTTTGGGCAAACCCTTGCCGTACGACGATTGAATCGTGAGGCCAGAGAACTTGCCGACACCTACTTCTTTGAGACCGTAGTTCGTTTGCACCGCGCTGGTGAAGGAGAACCTTACACCGGCCTCAAACCTGCAGGCACTGATCTCGGGCCCGTCATTCCGTTGGCCGACAAGGCAATCCAGAGTGGCTCGGTGGCGGCGTTGCTGAAGCTGTTTGATGCTACTGCGCAGGCAGATATTCAAATGCGTTTCAACGACGTAATTAGCAGACAAGGTTTCAATGTAAGCGACGTTGAGGCAGGCCGTAAGTATGTCCAAGCTTACATCACCTTTATGCACCACGTTGAACATGTCTACGAACAGAGCGAACAGAAAGCTGGAGGACTATGAGGGGTAAGAGTTTTGCTTGACCGTTCAGAGAAGGGATCAACTCATGGTGATGAAACGTTCGGCATGGAGCAAGCTTCAAGGGAGACGCGAGACCTGGAAACAGATTAAGTGGACCTGGCTGCCCGAAAGTAATCGCGAGGCAGGCGACTCTGTCGTGCGCAACTTTTTCCTCCACTGGTTTCCGGCAAAGGTAACGCGACAGAGTCTCTCATGGAACTACTCGTTTTGGCTGGGCACAATCTCCGCGGTTCTGTTCTTGATCCTCATCTTGACGGGCATCCCGCTCATGTTTCTGTACGTACCTTCAGTCGAGCGCGCTTACCTTTCAGTTAAAGATCTGGAGTTTACGGTTTCGTTTGGTTGGTTCTTGAGAGGACTGCATCGCGTTTCAGCGCATTTGATGGTGGCGGTGGTTTTCCTGCACATGGTGCGCGTATTTCTCGCCGGCGCTTACAAGAATGGCACGGCGGCACATCAGAATCGTCAACTCAATTGGATCATCGGCATTGTTCTGTTGCTCTTTACGCTGTTGCTCTCGTTCACAGGCTACCTGTTGCCGTGGGATCAGCTCGCCTACTGGGCGATTACCGTGGGAACGAACATCGCATCGTCCGCTCCGCTGGTCGGAGAACAAATGCGCTTCTTTCTCTTAGGCGGGAGAACAATCGATCAAAACACGCTGATACGATTCTATGTGCTGCACTGCTTTTTCCTACCGCTCGGAGTCCTGTTGCTTTTCTCTTATCACATGTGGCGCGTCCGGAAAGACGGTGGACTCGCCTGTGTTGATCAGCTTTCGCTGGAACAAAAGAAAGAAGGCGCTCAGCCAATTAAGAGCAAGACTTATTCGCTGCTGGGAATAACCAACGGACGCACGGTCCATGTCGAAACTTCGATCATTGATGAAGACAAGCATACGGTGGCTTCCTCTCCGAATCTCACCCGACGCCTGCTGTTGGTGACCCTGGGAACACTCGCGGTGGCGTCATTGCTGACGATTCTTTTTCGTGCGCCGCTTGAAGAAGCCGCCAATCCTAGTATCACTCCGAATCCAGCGAAAGCGCCCTGGTACTTCCTCTGGTTACAGGAATTGGTAACCGACACAACCTTCACTATCGCCGGAATTACGATCAATGGCGCGCTCATCGGAGGAATTATTGTGCCCGGCATTCTCGTCGTGGCGGCGATTCTCTGGCCCTATTTTGACAAGTCGTCGGTACGGGCGGTTGGCGTCTGGATGGCGACGGAGAGACGCAAACAGAACTGGGTTTTCCTGATTGTGGTCGCAGCTATTCTGATTCTGACCATCGTGGGGACGTTCCTGCGTGGTCCCTACTGGAACTTCTACTGGCCCTGGCAAAGCTGGCCGACGATGCCCCGTAAGTTCTAAGGAGAGGTGATGTTCAAGAAAGACTCAATCCTGCTCTATTCGTTCGGCGGCGCCGTATTGATCATCACCGTCCTCGTCTTCTGGAATTACGCTACGCCGGAATGGAAAGACTATCAGGACGAATTTCGGGAGACAGTGGCCGAAAAATTTGGTGCGGATCGGGCATCACAGGTACCGCGCGGACTGCAACAAATTTGGGCGAAGGATTTAAACCGCGTCGATCGCTGCACGACCTGCCATCAGGGCATGGAATGGAAGGGTCTGGACAGCGCACCTAATCCGTTCAAGTCACACCCCCAGGAGATCCTAAAGAAGCACCCGCTCAGCCAATTTGGCTGCACGGTTTGTCACGGCGGACAGGGCTTTGCTACCGATGCGGAATCGGCCCACGGCTTCGTTGCTGATTGGGGCGAGCCGCTAATGGGTAAGCAAGTTAGCGATCTCTATTTAGTGAAAGATAAGAAAGCGATGCTGCAGGTCAACTGCAATATTTGCCATCGCTATGATCGCGAAACCACGGGCGCTGATTACATCAACCAGGCCAAGCAGTTGGTCCAAGCGAAGAATTGCCGCGCCTGCCACACTATAAATGGCCGTGGCGGAGTGATTGGACCAGACCTAACCTGGGCGGGCGATATGGCCCCTGAGCAGCATGACTTCTCACGCCTTCTCGGCGTCAAGACTGCTTTCGCTTGGCATGTGGCCCACTTTCAGAATCCGAAATCGCTGGTGCCGGAAACGGTAATGCCGAACTTTGGCTTCAATAGCCGCGATGCGCAATCACTGGCGTTGCTGGTTATGAGTTGGAAGCGCGCGACGATGCCGGCTTCCTATCTCCCAGGATTCAAAGTCTCCGAAATGCAAACGCCAGAAGAAGCCGAGAGGGAGAAGCAGATGCTCACTGGCGAAGGAGCATTCTTCGTGAAGAAAGGTTGCTTCGCCTGTCATTCGATCAGCGCTTTCGACATCAAGTCAGCTGCAGACATCGGCCCCGATCTCTCTTTCGCCGTCTCAGACGTCCAGAGTCGTTTCGGAACAACGTTGGAAGATTTTCTGGCTAAACCTACGGGCACGATGGCGGTGGTGCTATCGACGCAGATTCAACTCACGGATGAAGAACGACAGGAGGCAATCGCCAAGTTGAAGGCTGCTTACCAAAAGAAAATGGAGGCGCAGGCGCAGGCTGCTGATCAGGGTTTGAATAAAGCACCGGTGCAACCGCCAAAGAAGTGAGTTCAGATTTTCAAGCGGACTCATTGGTTTCTCGAAAGGAGAAGCAAAAATGAAAGGCAATCATACAAAACTGAAATGGTTTGGTTTGGGAGTACTTTGCACTTTGATAGCAGCTGGCATTCTGGTCAGTTGCTCAAAGAAACCGAAAGTGGAGCGCGGCGATACTGCCGAAGCAGCCATCGCAACTTATGTTGCGCCCGGTGATACCGATGAGTACTACATGTTCTATTCGGGCGGCCATTCCGGCAATGTCTATGTAGCCGGCGTCCCCTCGATGAGGCACATCACAACTATTCCGGTGTTCGCACTGTATCCGGCGACGGGTTACGGTTTCGATAAAGAAACGAAGGACATGCTTGGTTCATACACCTGGGGCGACGTGCATCATCCTGCCCTGAGTCAGACCAACGGCGATTATGACGGGCGCTGGTTGTTCGTTAACGACAATGCGAACAATCGGATGGCGCGCATCGATCTGCGCGACTTTAAGACGAAACAAATTCTTGGCCCCATTCCAAATATCTCAGGCTATCACGGAGGCTCTTTCGTAACGCCGAATACCGAATATGTGCTAGCTGCCTCACGTTTCTCAGTTCCTCTACCAAAAGGGACTTACGAACCGATTGAGAATTACGCGACGAAGTACAACGGCATCGTGGCCGGAGTTCCAATCAATCCCCAGACCGGAGAAATGACCGTCGGCTGGCAAATCCTTATGCCGCCATTTGATTTCGATCTCGGCTCGACGGGCAAGGGGCCGAGCGAAGGATGGGCCTTCTGGACCTGCTACAACTCAGAACGCGCAACCGGAAAACTGGAAGTCACTTCGACGCAAAGAGACCGCGATTATGTCGTCGCGGTAAATTGGAAAGCGGCGGAGCAGGCTGTCAAAGAAGGCAAAACAAAAATCATCAGCGGGGTTCCGGTGATCGACCCGAAGCTCGCACCTGGTGTCGTTTATCTGGTGCCGGCGGCCAAGAGTCCGCACGGTGTTGATGTCACTCCAGACGGCAAGTTCATCATTGCTAGTGGCAAGCTGCAATCCATTACAACAGCTTTCAACTTTGACAAGATGATGACGGCGATCCAGAACAAAGACTTCAGCGGCGATGAGGACGGTATTCCGGTACTCAATTACGATCACGTGAAGGAAGCCGAGGTCAACGTTGGCTTGGGGCCGTTGCACACGCAGTTCGATGACCAGGGGTTCGCTTATACGAGTCTTTTTGTGGAAAGTGCTGTCGCCAAGTGGAAACTTGGAACCTGGGAAGTCGTCGACAAGATTCCAATCAGCTACAACATCGGGCACCTTTCCGTTGCTGGCGGCGATACTATGCATCCGGACGGAAAATATCTGGTGGCGCTCAACAAGCTCTCGCACGGCCGCCACATGAACGTTGGCCCCTCACAGCCGGAAAGCTCACAGCTTATTAGTATCACCGGCGAAAAGATGAAGCTGCTATATGATGCTTTCACTGAGCCCGAACCGCACTACGCGCAAATGATCAAGACCGACAAGGTCAAACCAATCGAGGTCTATCCTAAGGAGGAGATGAAGAACGCGAATGCTGTTTGGGACGTTAAAGACACCGGCGTCACCCGCGATGGCAATAATGTTCTGGTCAAGATGATTGCCGTTCGAAGTAGCTTCGAGCCGAACAAGATCGAAGTGACGCAGGGAGAACATGTGACTATTTATCTAACCAACATTGAGCAGACGACCGATGAGTTGCACGGATTCGGACTCGGCGAATATAACGTCAACGTTGTTATTGACCCCGGCGAGATGAAGGTCATCGATTTCGTCGCCGATAAGACGGGAGTCTTTCCTTATTACTGCACCAACTTCTGCTCAGCACTCCACCAGGAGATGCAAGGCTACTTGTTGGTCAAACCGAAGTAGATTTTCCGAAAACGTTGAAGGGAGAAGAGGTTATGAAAAAAGTAGAAGTCCGCTATTGAAGCCTTTGACCCGTTAAGCGGGTGATTGCTGCCCGTGTGGCAGCCCAACTGAATGATGAGCCCGGCCTCGAGGCCCGGATTGTAAAAGGTGGGTTAGGTGAACTAAGCGTTCGCGTAGATGGACAGGAAGTAGTTCGAACGAACCCGCTGTGGTACCCGAGGCCGAGTACGGTAGTAAAAAAGGCAAAGTCGAAACTAGATGGATAGATGAATCTAGCGGCAGAAAAGGAGCATGGAATGGGCGACTTCCTTGAAAAAGAAACAACTTTCTTCGAACTGCCGCTGTCATTAAAGAGCCGCATACTAATTCTAGTCGCGGTTGTGGTACTGCTCCCCGTGTATTTCTTTCCGCTCTGGAACATGAGCTTCTTTTCGAATCAATACACGGATGGTTTGGTCCTCCACATCTATTCCTATCAGTTGGAAGGCGGAAAGACGCCCAACCGTGACGATCTGCGCGAGATTAACTCGCTGAATCACTACATCGGGATGCGCCCGCTACTCGAAAGTGATTTCAGCGAGTTCACCTGGGTGCCGCTGGTGATAGGGCTGCTAATAATTCTGGCGCTGCGAGCGATGGTAATCGGGAAGATGTCGAATCTGGTTGATGTGTTTGTATTGTTCGTGTACTTCGGAGCCTTCTCGATGTGGAGCTTCTATCACCGTCTTTATATGTATGGCCACAATCTTGATCCAACAGCGTCGATTAAAGTGCAGCCTTTCACGCCACCGTTCTTCGGGTCTAAACAGATCGCGAACTTCACCGTTAATAGTTTTCCGGGAATCGGTTCATACGCATTCTTCGCGTTTGCGATTCTTCTCCTCGTGGCGATTCTTCTGTCTGCAAAGAGAAAGAGAACTGATGCTCGGAGCGATCCCATTACATGAACTTTTGTAGACCGTGATGAAAAACCAAAGTCCCGCAAGAGCGTTCCTGATTCCGCTGGTGCTGATTTTCAGTGCCGCATTGGTGCGCGGAGAAACGCTCGTGGTGGGAGCGGGGAAATTTCAATCGATTCAAACAGCCATTGATATGGCACGCAATGGAGACACAATCGAGGTTCAAACGGGAACCTATGTCGGAAATCTTGTCCTCAACAAGCAGATCATTCTCGCAGGCTTGGGTAAACCTGTGTTACGCGGAGAAGGCGTTGGCAGCGTCATCACCACCACGGAAGACCGTTGTGTAATCAAGGGTTTCGTCATTGAACACAGCGGCGGCGATCTAACTCGCGAAGACTCCGGTATCTTGCTCAAGTCCAGCAACAATCAAATCGAAGACAACGAACTTCACGACATACTTTACGGAGTCTATCTCTACGGTTCGCACAGCAACATCTTAAGACGCAATCGCATTCGCGGTAGGTCAGAACTGGAAGAAGGCGATCGTGGCGCAGGACTGCACCTCTGGAACTCTCCTGACAACATTATTGAAGACAACATCATTTCCGATGAACGTGATGGGCTGTACATACAGAGTTGCAACGGAAATCAGATTCGACGCAATCGCGTCTCAAACCTGCGCTACGGTCTGCACTACATGTTTTCAGACCGAAACGTATTCGAGGATAATTTTTTTTCAAACAATGTCGCTGGCGCTGCCATCATGTATTCGAACCATATTGAGTTTCGCCGCAACGCCTTCGTCCACAATCGTGGATTTAGTTCTTTTGGAATCCTTTTTCAAGAGTGTACGGAACTGCTGGCCGAAGAGAACTTCATTATTGATAACGCTACGGGGATCTTCATGGAAGCCCTGCGCAAGACTACCTTTCGACATAACACGATCGCCAACAATGATGTGGCTCTGCAGATGTTCAGCAGCTCGGACGCGAATGTCTTTACGGAAAATAACTTTGTCAACAATCTTAGTCCGCTACAACTGATCGGTAGAAGCACGACGACGAAATGGTCAGAAAACGGGCGTGGGAATTTTTGGAGCGACTACGATGGGTACGATTTGAATGAAGATGGACGTGGCGATGTGCCAGTGAAGATTCAAAACGTGTTCGAATACATGGAAGGCAATCATCCGCGCCTTCGGCTTTTCCTGGAGAGTCCAGCAGCAAGGGCGATGTCAGTTGCAGAAAAGACTTTCCCGATTCTGAGGGGGTCTTCTGAGATAGATGAAGCACCACTGATGAAACCAGTCGCTTTGAACTATCCGTTCAAACACGAACAGTCTGCCAACCGGATTCAGACTGGCCTAATGATGATGTCGTTTCTGACACTCACTGCAGCGGCCACGATGATTTGGCGCGGACAAAAACCCAGGCAGCGATGATGATTCAAGTCAGGAATCTCACCAAGAAGTTCAAAGAATTCGTCGCGGTAAACGACGTGTCGTTCGAGATCGAGCGCGGCGAGACGTTTGCGCTACTTGGACCAAACGGCAGCGGAAAAACCACAACCCTGAAGTGCATGGTCGGATTGAACCTGCCAACCTCAGGGAACATTTCCATAGAAGGCTTTGATATTCAGCGCAATGCTCGCGAAGCGAAACGGTTGATGAGTTTTCTGCCGCAGCGCGTCGGCTTCAACGAAAACATGACCGGCCGCGAAGTGTTGGAATTCTATTGTCGCCTCAGGCGAATACCGTCTCAACGCATAGACGAGACACTCAGCACGCCCGACTTTCACTTCAATGGTTTCTTTGACAAATCAGTCAGCCAATTTTCAGGAGGAATGGTCCAACGTCTCGGGCTGGCGGTTGCTTGTTTACCTGACGCCCCGGTTCTGATCTTGGACGAGCCTACCGTGAGTCTTGATCCCAATGGCGCCATCCAATTCCGAGAGTTTCTATCCTTGCTTAAGCGTCGAGGAAAGACAATTGTCTTCTCTTCGCACATGCTGACCGATGTGGAGCAACTGGCGGATCGCGTGGCGATTATGGTCGGTGGAAAATTAGTTGCGTTGCAATCAGTCTCCACGCTACGGGACGAACTAGCGACGAGCGCGCGCTTGCGAGTTACGCTGGCAAAGGGTGAGATGTCGTTTGTCGAAGTCGCGACGCGAGCGGGAGCAACCGACGTGGTAATTGACGGAAACTTATTGATGATGGGTGCCCGCGCCGAAGATCGCCTGCGGATCTTGCGGTCCATCGAAACGGGCGGCGGCCGAATCCTGAGCTTTGGCATGGAAGAGTTGTCGCTCGAAGACGTCTATATGAAGTATGTGAATGAAGAGAATGTTGATGCGAAATAGTTTTACGCTTTGGGCCTGGTGCCTGATCGTTGGCGTTGTGGTAATGGCCAATTGTCAGAAACGGGCCGTTGAACCTGTGGCGATTGCTAGTGAAGACATGTGTTCTTTCTGCAGGATGGCCATTTCGGAAAAGCAGTATGCCGCCGAGTCAATTGACAGCGACGGAAAGCCGTTCAAGTTCGATGACATCGGTTGCATGCTCAACTTCATTAAGAAGGGTTCGGCCAGTGTCTCCGCATCGTCGTTCTTCGTAATGGATTTCGACCAACGCCAATGGGTTAAAGCTGACAGCGCTTACTATGTGCGCTCTGCTGAACTGACCACGCCTATGAATGGCGGCATCATTGCTTTTAAGGATCAGGCCAAAGCGCAGGAAGCAGTAGGGAAGTATCACGGCAAACTGCTTCACTTTAAGGAACTCTTATTTTAGCGATGGACACGCACGCGATCACAACAATCGCCCGGCAGGAGTTGGTTATCAATATCCGCAACCGCTGGACACTCGTGTTTGCGAGTGTGTTTGGAGTGCTGGTCCTGTCGATTTCTTACTTTGGATTGGTTAACGGCGGCAGCGTTGGATTCCAGGGTTTCGCGCGCACTTCGGCGAGTCTGCTCAATATGGTGCTTTATATTGTGCCGCTGGTGGCGGTCGTGATGGGCACGCTCAGTTTCACCAGCGAAACGAGCGCCAGCGAGTTGTTATTCTCGCAGCCGGTGAGTCGTGGTGAGATTCTCCTCGGAAAGTTTATTGGATTGTTCGCATCGATTCTTACTGCCACCCTGCTCGGCTTTGGCCTCGCGGGTGTGATCATCGCTGTCAGGGCGGGAAACGAAGGTGCGTGGCGCTATCCTGCCTTCGTTGCTTTTTCACTGCTGCTGGCACTGATCTTTCTGAGTTTGTCAGCCTTCATCTCAGCCGTCTGCCAGCGCAAAACAAAAGCTTTCGGAGTCGCGCTCTTTGCGTGGTTCTTCTTCGTACTCTTCTACGACCTCTTAGTGATAGGGGGAACATTCCTTTTCAAAGAACGCACGGCCAACTCCTTGATTTTCGGATCGCTCTTTGGAAATCCGGTCGATATGGTGCGCGTCGCCAGTCTCATGATGCTCAATGGCAAAGAAATATTCGGCGCGGGTGGGGCGGCGCTCTTGCGATTTCTGGGAGGTGAGACTTTAACCTTGGCGATTTTGATAATCGCGCTCTCGCTCTGGGTCGTCGCGCCTCTAATTGCTGCACAGAGACTACTAAAGCATCAGGACATTTGACCCAACCGTTAGCGATGATGCGCGATGAAAAAGCTGCTCGTTATTGCGGGCGCTGCTATTGTAATTGTAGCCGCCTCGTTCATGGTGACGTACTTTCGTTCGACCGAACGCGCCGAACGCCTGCACTATGAACGCGAAGAAACAGAAGTTGTAGTTTCAAATATTGCAGGCGCTAACTACACTCTGTTCAAAGCCGGCAAAAAGCTTGAAGACGCACAACCTGTCTCTTACATTGGAGACAAGTTCTGGTTGCCGCGCGGTAACTATTTTCTGAGGGTCGAACAAGCTGGCCGTTTTTTCTTCTATCCCATTCCCATCGTTGCTTACCGGGCCGGTCCAGACAAAGACAATATATTTGGATTAACAGTTCGGTTGCCTGGGTCAGACTCGCCGCATGGATTGTTTCCGGGACTTCCGGATTACGTCTTGGTCCCAAGTGGTAGTTTCTTATTCGGAGACCATCTGCGAGTGCAGGAACCGCACTACGTTTGGCTCGGTTCGTTCTACGTCAATCCCTTTGAGGTGACGAATGCGGAGTTCCGCGAATTTCTAATCGACCCGCACGGTTACGGTGACGAAACGAACTGGACAGAAGCTGGCAGAAAGTGGAAAGCCCTTGGCGCTTCACACGTGACGACGCTGCTGAAACCAACGGATGCCGACTACCAACGCTTCGGCCAACCGGATCAGCCAGTCGTTCAGGTGAACTGGTTTGAAGCAAATGCCTTTTGCCATTGGCTGACAAAAACTTTTGGGCGAGGGAAGTGGATATTTGCTGTACCCACCGAAGCGGAATGGGAGAAGACCGCCCGCGGGCCCGATAACTTTGACTACGCGCTCGGCATGAATATCAGCGACAACGAAGCGGGGCTCTATAACTGGCGTAAGAACCCGAGTGCGAAGGTCACAGTTGTAGGAGTCACCGAAACGAAATCAAAGTACAGCACCAATCGCTACGGGGTCTACCACCTTACGGGAAACGTAGCCGAGTGGACCCAGTCAATTTATCGCTCTTATAACCGTCTGCATCCTTATCTCGATGACGATGATCGCAACAAAGATGAGACGCCAGGTGAACGTGTTGTGCGTGGTGGATCATGGTACACAGCGAGTACGGCGGTCCTCCAGATACCGTATAGGGAGAATTTCCGGCCAGAGGTTGAAACTCCGTATCTCGGCTTTAGAGTTGTCGCGCGTCCCGTGCCGTAGGTACGCGAGTGAAGCGAAACTAATAGATGGCAACATCTCCCGACCGATTAACAAAGGCGCTCTCGCCGCTGACTATTGACATTCCGAATGCGACAGAGATAGGTTACGCTGGAAATTCCCGATCAAACCCACTAACGCGAGTCCCTCGCACCAATCTGACCTGTCAGTCATTGGCAAGCGAGAGATTCACTTCAACAAACCGATTGGAGGAGGTCCCAGATGCCATATTACCTACAGCAAGTTGCGTATTCGACTACCGGTTGGGAGGCCCTGGTCGAGAAGCCGCAGGACCGCGTCGAAGCGGTGCGACCAGCGATTGAAA
>DATIBX010000422.1:0-10608 GCA_035457105.1 Pyrinomonadaceae bacterium | reverse complement strand
CGACGCTACCGCGATTCGGTACCGATGACCTTTGATTTGACCGTTTTCTGTTTAGACGTTAGAGTCATTACACAATTTTCACACCGTTAGTTTTTAATTCCCGTACAGGAGAGATCTGAATGCAGGAAGCACTCGGAATGGTTGAGACAAAAGGTTTGGTCGCCATGATTGAAGCGGCCGATGCCATGGTTAAAGCTGCGAATGTTACCCTCGTTGGCTATGAAAAGATTGGCGCTGGTTTCGTCACTGCAATTGTTCGCGGCGACGTGGCCGCCGTTAAAGCTGCCACCGATGCAGGAGCCGCAGCAGCCCGTCGGGTCGGTGAGTTGGTGAGCGTTCACGTTATTCCGCGACCGCATGGAAGTGTTGATGAAACGCTGCCGATTGGTCTAGAGCGATAATTCGGAATGATCATCGCACGTATTCTCGGCACAGTTGTTTCAACTCAGAAGGACGAACGGCTCACCGGCAAGAAATTGCTGATCGTGCGTCCAGTCAACGTAGACGGCACCGATACGACTGGCTATGTCGTCGCAGTAGATACGGTGGGTGCCGGATTCCATGAGCGAGTCTTAGTCGTTGCCGGATCGAGCGCTAGGTTGGCCCAGGGCATGAAGGATGTTCCGGTCGATGCTGCAATTGTCGGAGTTATCGATACGGTTGATGTCCCGAATCCTTAATCGAATGCAACTCGCACGCGTTATTGGAACAGTAGTCGCAACCGTGAAGAACGAGTCACTTGAGGGCCGCAAGCTTTTGGTTGTCCAAACTCTCGATAAGAATCTCCAACCGGCAGGCAAGCCATTGGTCGCTGTTGATTCGGTGGGTGCAGGTGTTGGTGAGCTGGTGTTTTGGTGTCGCGGCAAGGAAGCCAGTTTTCCGTTCAAACGAGAAGACACTCCTACCGACTGCACGATCGTTGGGATAGTTGATTCCGATAGTCACGTTTCACAGAAGTGAGAGTACCAATTGATTCTCGCGAAAGTTGTTGGCAATGTAGTTGCGACCAAAAAGAACCGGCGCTATGAAAGCGCCCGAGTGATGTTGTGCCAGCAAATAACTCCCGAGGGCGAAGAGATGAGTCAAACATTATTAGCGCTGGATTCGGTCGACTCTGGAGTTGGTGATACCGTTTTGATCGTGCAGGAAGGTTGGGGTGCTTCAACTGCTGCGACGAAGGAAGCTGGCGCAGCTATCGATTCAGCGATCGTTGGGGTGGTTGATCGAATTGATTTGATGGCAGAAGAAGTATAAGAGCGACAGGACCTATAAGACTGATAGGACCCATAATGAGTTCTGAGCAAGCACGGTCGATGGCTGAGAGAATAGCGCGGCGGATTTCTGCAAACGCGTTGCCTGATAAACCTGTCTCGAAGTCGAGCTCCGAAGTTTCTTCAGAACTTGCCGCGATTAGAGAAAATCTCGCCCATCTGCAAAACCGTTTAATTCAGATAGAGTCCAAAATAAGTGGCTCATCACCGAATAGTAATTCCGATCAAATTGCGAACGCGCGGATTCATTCGCCCTGGCTTGCAGGAGTGAACGTGTCACATCCCAGCCAGGAGAGATTCGGCGTTGAAGAGGCCGTTGTATCTGAGCTAGTAGATTTCTTTCACAACGAGAAAACCTGCAGCGTCGAGCCCGGTGGGAAGCCTTGCGATCACTGCGCGATGTGTTCGTCGCGAGGATTTTAGGGGCTTAGGCCTTTGGTCTTAGGCCTTTGACCTTTGGAATTAGAACGTCCCGCCGTAGCCTTTACCAAAGACCAAAGACCAAGACCAAAAAAAGAGAGGCCGCCAGTAATGGCGGCCTCTTCCAATAAATACCCCAGTTCCTACTTATTCTGATTCGGACGTAGCGTGTTTGAGTCGAGTTTGGGAACTTGCTTTGCCCCTTCGTCAGCCTTGTAATAAGGCTCTTCCCCAAATCCAAAAAGCTTGGCCGATACCACTGTTGGGAATCGAGCCCGTGTGGTGTTGTATTCCTGCGCCGCATCGTTATAGTCCTTCCGGGCTGTTGCGATGCGATTTTCCGTCCCTGCAACTTCGTCCTGCAACTTCAAAAAGTTCTCATTCGACTTCAGGTTTGGGTACTGCTCCTGCAGCACCAGCAACCTTCCGATAGTTCCACCAAAACTGTTGGCGGCGTCGATCACAGCTTGTTTCTGTTCGGGTGACTTATCGTTGCCCTCGCCCTGCGGTGCCTGATTCTGGGCATTTATTAGCTTCGAACGGGCCTCAGCGATTTTCCCAAACACTTCCTGCTCTTGAACGCCGGCCATTTTTGCGGCCTCAGTCAAGTTGTTTAGCAAGTCATTGCGGCGTTGCAACTGCGTCTCCACGTTGGCCCATTTGGCCTTGACGTTCTCGTGTTGTGTGGTCAGTGTGTTGTAGCCGCAACCACTGCTCAATACGGCCAGGGTCGCCAGCGCGCAAAGCATCAGGAATCTACGTGTCTTCATTTCAAATTCTCCATTGTTAACTGCCACAAATCAGCTATGTCGGGGGCGTGACTCGTCAATCTCGTCTACCGCCTCGACAACCTGCTCGATCTGAAACATATACGAGGCAAAGATCTGATTAGCTTCAGTTTCTGTTGAGGGCAATTTGTCAGTACTGCGAAATTCGAAGATTCTTTCAAAAGATGTGGGATCCAGATTTAAAAGTTTAGCCGTTGCTCGTACGCAATCGGGTTTTGCAACCGGAGCTTCCTGACCGTGCAGTAGTAAGACTGCGCGAAACAGAGCGGCGAAGCTCGAAAGACTGTCGTTCATCAAATCGCACAGTCGTTCAATCGAGACTGAAGCTGGAATGTAGAGACGCCGGAGCTGAATCAGCTTGCTTCTCAACTCGTATTCGGTTTGATGACGCAGATTGGCATCTGACAATTTAACGAACTCAAACGGATCGTGTCCGAAGAGAACGATCCGAGCATTCGCCATCTGGTGAAACTCGATCGGAAAGACATCCCCGGCATCGCTTAGCTCTTCGACTGTGAAGTAAACCGGAAGTGGATGGCCCAGGCGTTGCCACTCGCGCATCGGAGCCTGAGCCGATCGGAGATCGTCCGGCGTTATGCGATGAAGGGCGATAAGCAAGTTGTAGTCTGAGCGCAACTCGATGTGATCGCCGGCTGCCGCGGATCCGTAAAGGACCACCGAAGCCAGATTCTCGCCGTGCGTGGTGCGGAGATCGTCGATCAGGCCGCTCAAGGCTGCTTGTACAATTGTCTTAACCATCAGGATTCTCGCGATACTATCAGAAACGGCGATCGAACGATGAGTTCAACTTTCACCAGCTTCCTCCGGAACCACCGCCGCCAAAGTCGCCACCTCCACCGAAACCACCGCCAAAACCGCCACCACCACCTCCGAAGCCGCCGCCGCTCCAGCCACTGCCGGAGCCGCCCCAACCACCGCGTCCCGAATTACCCAGATTACTAAAGATGCTGCCCCACAAGAGCGCCTGGAGCAGTCCTCCTCCGCCACCACGACCACCACGCGACGCTGAGAACAGCAGGATTAGAATGACTATGATAACGAGTATCCCGCAGCAAAGATTTTTTACGTTGGCCGATTCATTTTGTGGCGCCGGGCGACCGCGGTACGCCATCTTCTGATCTATACCTTCGACGCTAAATCCTCTTTTTTCTCCGAGTGTGGCGACGTAAGCCTGGACCGTATTTAAAATGCCTTTCCCGTATTCACCCCGGCGAAAGGCTGGCACCAACTGTTCACGCTGGATCTGTCCTGTTAGACCATCAGGAAGATCTCCCTCCAGGTGGCGACTTACCTGGCTGAAGTACTTCCGATCCTGGACCGCCACTACGAGTAGAAAGCCATTTCGCTCGTCGTCCTTGGACCCGATTCCCCAACCTCGTGCAACCGCAAGTGAATAGTCGAAGATGTCGAGATTGCCAGTGCTCGGTACGGTCAGCACAGCAAACTCAATATCTGCTTTGGCTTTTAGATTTTGATAAATAGCCTCGAGTCGGTTCCTGCTGTCGGCATCGATCACGCTCGCATTATCGACCACGGGGTTGAATGGAACAGGGAGCGGAACCGGAGAAACCGCTTTTGTTTGTGCAATAGCCTGAAGAGGTAACGATAGAAAAAGAAGGAGTAGGAGAATGACGCCTGGTCCAGCGCCGAACTTGAAATTAGAGTTTTTGAAGAGCAACTGCAATTCTGATCCCGTCGTTCTAACCTTCAATCAACCTGTGCAGGAGATAGAAGAGCGCGACTCCTACAAAAACGACAATTGACACCATAGGGTTTCGTTCTTCTTTGTGATTAACCTCGGGGATCAGATCGCTGGCGGCAACGTAAAGCGTAACACCTGCAGAAAAAGGGAGAGCGTATCCTACAGCATTGCTCATTCTCGAGTTGAGTAAAGCAACGCTAATTACTCCGGCCAGGGTAGCTGCCCCAATCGCAGCCGTAGCAATCAAAGCCTTTTGAGTTGATCTACCGGATGCCAACATAATTGACGCCACTGTAAAGCCTTCGGGCATTTTATGCAGCAAGATGGCAATAAACACTAGAATTCCGACTTTAAAATTCACCAAAAACGCTGCGGCGATAGACACTCCATCGAAGAAAGTATGAATCCAAAGCCCGCCAATTGCCGTGTAGGCGGCGGAAGGTCTCATGAAAGACTCGGGGTGTGTTTCGGCGCCAAAGTGAAAGTGAGGTGCAATCGTATGTTCGAACAGCTGAATCAGGAGATAACCAGCTAATAACAACGTCATCGCTCCAACAACAGCCTTTGAAGCGGCGACGCCCTCCGAAGCTTCTGTCCAGATGCTAATGGTTTCAGGGAGTATTTCGATAAAAATGGCTGCCAGCATGAAGCCGGCGCCCATGGCCACCAGGTATTTTAAAAAGCGTTCGCCGAGTCGGTGCGCACCCGACTTAACAAGCAGAATTCCTCCGACAACGTTGGCGCCAGCCGCAAGCAAGCCAAAAATAAGCAAACTGCCAGAGTCAATTACACTTGCAGGGTTCTGCATCAATAGCTACCGAGTCCGCTTTTCCCTAAAGAATTGGTGGGCCAATATACAACATGGTCTAACGGATGGCTATTTTCCCCGGTTTTGCGATGGTTCAGTTTGAATAATTTATCGCCTGGGCTGGTTGAGCCGGCAACGAATTTAGCGCTCTGTGGAGCCCTTCTGCTTGTCGAAGTATTGCGCGAGGCGAAATTCCGCAGGGCAGACAAGAGGCGATCAGGAAGTTCCAATGCTTTTTCGGCTTAGTGCGTTTTCGTTAAGGTAATTACAACTTGTCTATTGACACACTCAAGTGCCCAGCGTAGTATCCGGCTTGGGTGGTCGAAAGTGGTCGGAAGTGGGTCCAATCTCGTAGCATCACCGATCGCCAAGTACTCTTTTCCAAAGGCCACCCACCAAAATCCATCTCGTCGAGTCAGTAGCTATGCTGCGAGGCAATTACACGGCACGTATCGACATAAAAGGTCGATTGAAAGTGCCAACCGAATTTAGACGTCTCATCGACGAGAAGCACGGCAAAGACTTTTATATCACGAGTCTGACAGGCGACTGTGTTCGGATTTACCCGTTGCCGGAATGGGAGTCAATCGAGCAGAGGCTTTCGCTTCTCCCAAGTATGGATCCCGCGCGACGCAAGTTCCTTGATAGAACGAATTACTACGGTCAGCAGGCAACAATGGATGGACAAGGTCGACTTCTTATTCATCCACTTCTTCGCAAGAGTGCTGAGGTTATCGGTGATGTAGCTGTGATGGGCTATTTAACTTATCTGGAAGTTTGGGAGCTCGATAAGTTCAAAGCTCGTATGCTCTCCGATCCGTATACAGAAGAAGACGAAGCAGCAATTGCCAGGCTAGGAATTTGAACTTCGAACTTTGGACTTGGCTTTTTGTTCTTTGAACTTTGCTCGCGGATGGAAATTTGAGATGCGATCGCTAATTCAAAGTACAAAGATCAAAGGCCAAAGATCAATGAAACGATCTTTGAACAAGATCACGGGGCGGTGGAGATGACAGCGCTTTTGGGGGGCAAAGGCGCGCCCCATCGCCCCGTGCTGCTGAAAGAGACACTGAAGTTCCTCGAGCCGGAACGGGGAGGACTCTTTGTCGATTGCACTCTCGGACTAGGTGGCCACAGCGAGGCGATTCTGACTTCCTCAAAAGATGTTCGCGTTGTCGGAATTGACCTCGATCCAGCCGCTTTGGCTTACGCAAAGGAGCGACTTGCGCCGTTCGGAGATCGTTTTCGAGCTCAGCAGTCAAACTTTCGCAGGATTCGAGAAGTCCTGAACGCAGCCGGCGAGAATGAACCTGATGGAATCCTGGCTGACCTGGGCGTCTCTTCACTCCAGTTCGACTCACCCGAACGAGGTTTCAGTTTTCGCTTCGATGCTCCACTCGATATGCGAATGGATCCAACTCGTGGAGTCACCGCAGCGGACTTGCTACGACAGCTTTCCGAATCAGAGATAGCCAACATCATTTTTGAGTACGGGGAAGAAAGGCACTCCAGACGAATCGCAAGACGCATCGTTGAAAGTCGTGAACAAGGCAAGCCTTTAACTACCACCACAGAACTCGCGGATTTAGTGCAACGCAGTTTGGGTGGTCGCAAACGCAACCAGATCCATCCGGCGACTCGCACCTTCCAGGCGCTGCGCATCGCCGTCAACAAAGAACTCGAGGGGCTTGGAGATTTTGTCGATACAGCAGTTGATCTTTTAAAGCCCAACGGCCGTTTTGTCGCAATTAGCTTCCACTCCCTTGAGGATCGAATTCTCAAACAGGAGCTACGTCGACTTTCCGGGTCCTGTCAGTGTCCTCCGCGACTGCCGGTTTGTGAGTGTGGCGCGAGGAAGGCTGTAGAGATATTGACACGTCGTCCGGTGATAGCCGGTGACGCGGAAGTTGAAGTAAACCCACGAGCGCGCAGTGCGAAGTTGCGAGCTTGTAAAAAGCTAGCAAGCGGCCCCGACACTTAGTTCTAGAAATACATTTAGGGGCGAGTGACATGAATAGATTTCCTGAACAACAACAAAATTCACGAGTCCGCCGGACGCGCGATGTGACGGCGCTATCTCGGCTTACCCTCTTGATGTTTTGTGGACTCGTACTCGCAGGCGGGTTTGTACTGGCTGCTAAACAGCATTTCGCTGCTGTTCAGTATGGCTACCAGAATGAAACATTGCGCACTGAGCGCAAGAAGTTGATAGAGGATTACCAGAGATTGGCCCTTGAGAAAGAGAAGGTTTTATCTCCCGCGAGACTCGAATTGGCAGCGCGGGAATTGGGAATGAAGCCGGCGACTGCCGGGCAGATTCAACCGTTACAGCCCAAAGCGCCGGTTGAATTGCAAGCTCGAGCAGCAAGAGCGACCAGTCAGGAAGATCGTTCTTCGGGTCGTTGAACCGGGGTTTGAAGATTACGTTGCATAGTTTGCGTCCTCACGCGTGTGTTGGCCAGAAGGGAAGCAGGCAATATTCATGTTGGCACGCCTCGTTGCGCAATCACAGTCCAGACCAGACTCTTCAATGAGCCGCGCCCTTTTGGTCGCGGCTCTCATTGGCTTCTGGATGTTGGCAGTCAGCGCCAGATTGGTCTATCTGCAAGTTTCGCAACACGAGGGTTTGGTCAATCGAGCTCGACTCCAGCAACAGAATGCTTTGAGTACTGCTCCTCAGCGAGGCGAGTTACTGGATCGTGCTGGCCGCGAGCTCGCGCGCAGTGTACAGACAGTTTCACTCTTTATTGATCCTGAGGGTCTAAAACCTGCGGACCTCGATTGCACAGCCGAATATCTAGCCAGCGCACTCAACTTAAAATTCTCGGATCTATCGGCCGAGTTCCGCAAAGCGCTCGATGAGAACCGCCGCTTCATCTGGGTGGCCCGTCGTCTGGACGTTGAGGTGGCCAACAACATTCTCCAGCAGAAGTTGCCTGGCCTACAGTCTGTCCTCGAGCCGAAGCGGTACTATCCGAATGCCTCGCTGGCGTCCCATGTGCTTGGTTTTGTCGGTCTCGATGGCGAAGGACTTGGTGGTCTGGAACAGTCTTACGATCAAAAAATCTCAGGTGAGCCCGGGCATCTTTTTCTTGAAAGAGATGCGACTGGGAAGGCTTATCAGAGTTTTGAGATCGGAGCCAAGCAGGGTCAGTCGATAGTTCTGACAATCGATCAAACAATTCAGTTTCAAACAGAAACAGCTCTCGAGGCCGCAGTGCAACGAACGCATGCGAAATCAGGATCCGTCATCGTTCTTGACCCAAAGACTGGTGAAATTCTGGCCCTGGCCAATGCCCCTTCATTTGATCCCAACAATGTGAGTGCCTCACGACCCGAGGCTCGATCGAATTGGGCTCTGCAAAACATTTATGAGCCGGGCTCGACCTTTAAGATCGTTGCGTTCTCAGCAGCAATCGAAAAGAAACTCGCTAAGCCTGACGATTTGATTGATTGTCAGATGGGAGCCATCACTGTCGCGGGTAGAGTGGTCCATGATCATAAGGCCTTTGGGACACTGACAATCGCCGAAGCTCTCGCAAAGTCGAGCAACGTCGCCGCCATCAAACTCGGTCTGCGAGTCGGCGACCAGGGAATGTACGACTACATCACCCGCTTCGGATTCGGCTCCCGGACGGGCATCGAGTTGCCTGGTGAAACTGGTGGCATCCTGCGCAAAGTTGAAAGATGGCAGCCTTCGTCTATTGGTTCGATTGCCATGGGCCAAGAAGTCGGAGTGACGCCAGTGCAAATGGTTGCAGCGTTTGGCGCGTTGGCTAATGACGGTGTTCGGATGACTCCACACTTAATAAAGGAGATCCGAAACTCTGCCGGCGCTACTGTCTACAAACCGCAGATCGAAGAGCGACGCGTGGTAAGTGCTAGTACCGCAGTCGCACTGCGCGGAATGTTGGAAGGCGTGACTCTAAACGGAACTGCCAAGAAGGCCCAACTTGATGGTTATAGCGCGGCAGGTAAAACAGGTACGGCGCAAAAGATTGATCCCAAGACCAAGGCATATTCCAGCTCGAAGTTTGTGGGATCTTTTGTTGGCTTCGCTCCAGCTAGCGATCCTCGTGTTGTGATTATCGTGGTGATGGATGAACCTGCCGGAGCTTATCACGGTGGTGATGTTGCAGCTCCAATCTTCCGTGAAATTGCGGAACAGGTGTTACCGGGGCTCGGAGCAACTCCTGATATCGAAATCAAGGCAGCTCCCGAGATGATTGCGCAGGCTGACAAAAATCCCGAAGCAACGGAAAAGCTCCGTGAAGAATTACAACGCACACGTGAAATGCGCAAATCCACGTTGCCCACCGTGGAGAACAACGGTGGCCGAACCGGAGAAGTTGTCTACGCAGCCACTTCTAATAAAGCCATTCTGATGCCGGACCTGCGTGGACAGAGTGTTCGCGACGTAGCTCGCACTTGTGCCCAACTGGGCTTGCAGATCGAAGCTCGCGGGGAAGGCAAGGTGTTTAAGCAGAGTCCGGCAGCGGGAAGTGAAGTGAATACGGGCCAGGTGGTTTATGTTGATTTTGGACGTTCAAAATAAGGAGTCAGATACTCAAAACTAAAATTTGCGGAGACCCCCGATGATCCCTCCAACCCGGCCAGATGATGAAATCTCTGAGATTGACGTAAGATACGGCATTGAAGATTGTAGAAGACGCCTTCGCAACCAGCGAGCAGTTCTCAGGTCGCAACAACATCCCCCAACAGATGTCTCGAACGATTTCAACAGCGGGAATGATGCTGTTCCAAAGAGTTATGCTGAAATATTGGCGAACGTGTCGTTGAATCAGTCATCGCTTTCGAGATTGGTTGAGTGTTTGCTCGAACCGGTTGACGAGGTTGAGCAAATAAACAGGGAAGAGGCCGTACTAACGTGAATGTTCAAGAGGCTGCAAGCCTGATGGGTGCTGATGCTTCAAGCATAGGCGCCGAGTTGTTTGACAAAAAAATTACTGACTACTCAATCGACTCGCGTTCAGTCGGCGCGGGCGAGCTCTTTTTTGCGCTCTCGCAACAAGATTACGCCCGCGCCGGTTTTAACGGAGAGTTTGCCGATGGGCATCAGTTTATCTCCGGTGCTTTCGCTAAGGGTGCTGTGGCTGCAGTAGCCAGGCAAGATCGGGTCAAGGTCGATGCTGATTTGCAACAGTTAACAGATCGTTTGCTGTTGGTTGAGGATGCGATTGCTGCCCTGCAACTCCTTGCGCATCGAGTCTATGAAAGATGGGCCAAGCCAGTCGTCGCGATTACTGGTAGTGCCGGCAAGACAACTGCGAAAGAGCTGACCGCACATGTTCTCTCTCACGCTGGACATCGAGTGCTGAAGAGCGAGCGGAATTACAACAACGGACTTGGTCTTCCGTTGTCGGTATTACGAATGGTGAGCGAGGGAAGAGTTCCAGATCAATTTGATCTAGCGGTACTGGAAATGGGTATGTCATCGCCGACACACGAGATAAGACGCTTGTGCGAGATCACGCCGCCCGACGTTGCAGTTGAACTGATGGTTGCGCCCGTGCACCTTGAATACTTGGGGTCGTTAGAAAACATCGCGGCCGCCAAAGCCGAGCTGATCGAGGGTAT
>DATIBX010000421.1:0-9541 GCA_035457105.1 Pyrinomonadaceae bacterium | reverse complement strand
AATGCCGGCGACAACCAGTAACAACCATTTCAGAAGTGTCCGCATGCTGCTTTTGAAACTAAGCGAGTCTTCGATTAGTCAACTGTTCTTCAAAGATCTCTTTAACCATTCGAATAGTGTTGCAGTGAATCTCAATCGTGTCCTTGATATTTTTTCCATAGCCGCCGGACATAACAGTCACTACAGGTATCTCATGCTCATAGCACTCGCGCAAGACGAGCGCGTCGCGTTCTCGCAAACCCGGTATCGATAAAGCGAGTCGCCCGAGTTTATCGTTTACGTAAGGGTCAGCTCCGGCGAGATAAAAAACTATGTCAGGGTCGAAACGGAAAACGTGCGGTAAATTTTCAGTAAGTGTGGAGAGATATTCGTCGTCAGAAGTGCCATCCGCGAGTTCAATATCCAAGTGTGAGGTAGCTTTAAAAAGCGGGTAATTGTTGGCGCCGTGCATCGAAAAGGTAAACGTGTCGTGGTCACTCGAAAAAATTGTGGCGGTGCCGTTTCCCTGGTGAACGTCGCAGTCGACGATCGCTGCGCGATTGATTAATGACTCTTTGAGTAAGGTTCTAATTGCTACTGCCACATCATTCAAGACGCAGAAACCCTCACCGCGATCGGCAAACGAATGATGCGTTCCTCCAGCCAGGTTTGAACCATAGCCAAGTTCAACAGCGGAACGGGATGCCGCGATGGTGCCCCCGACCGCATAAAACGATCTGGTAACCAGTGATTGGGACCAGGGAAGACCGAGGCGTCGAATTTCTTTAGGCGTTAAAGTTCCGTCACAGAGTCTGGTGATATAGTCTTCGGTGTGCACCAGTTTTACCTGTTCGATCGAGGCGGGTTCAGGTTCAATCAACTCGTCCACTCTGAGAGTTTCCTCGGCGAGGAGTTGATCACGCACCATCTCGAACTTTCTTATGGGGAAGATATGACCGTGACCAATTTCGGCGTAATAGCGCGGTGTGTAGAAGACCCTCATGTGGAAAGGGAATATTAACGCGGGAAGAGAGCCGGCGAAAGTAGGCTAGGGGGTATTGTTAAGGAAGAGAGCTATTTCCCATATATCATTTTCCATTTTTCATTTTCCCGATTCGTAGTCTGCTGGCGACAATCCCTCGCCGCCGCAACGCATCTCGGTCCTTAAGAATGGAAAATGGAAAATGAGAAATGACAAATGATCAATGACCAATTCCCCTTTCCCTCACCATTTCATTGACAGCGTCAACCACCGCAAGCTAAGCTGTTATCCCGTGAATCTTACGGGTCCAAATCCCCAAAACAATCAGTCAAACAGAGTTATCGCTGTCGTTCCTGCCCGTCTCGGTTCTACCCGCTTACCGGGAAAAGCTCTCCTTCCTATCGCAGGAAAACCCATGATTTGCTGGGTCGCAGAGCGGGCTACTGCAGCCCGAAATGTGGATCGCGTTATTGTGGCGACTGACGATCAGAAGATTCTCGAAGTTGCGCAGTCTTACGGTTTCGAGAGCGTAATAACCAGCACATTTCACAAGAGCGGTACCGACCGCATTGCCGAGGTTGCCGCGCAGTTGCCTGACTGCGAAATCGTAGTCAATGTTCAGGGTGACGAACCACTTATTTCGCCAGAAACTATTGAAAACGCCGTCAGCGCTATTGAACACGAAATGTTGCTGCCAGATGGCGCATCAATTGTCACTTGCTGGGAACCGATCGACTTCCCCGCAGACGTATTCAATCCAGATCTAGTAAAGATCGTATTAGACGAACGTGATTACGCGATGTGCTTTTCTCGATCAGCAGTTCCATTTCCCCGCGACGCGGTCAACCGGCATAGTTCGCTCACAAACGCGCTTGATGCAGAACCGGAGCTGCTTATGCTCTTTAGAAAACACACCGATCTCTACGTCTATCGAAAAGATGTATTACTTCAATTTACCAATTGGCAGCAGACCAAACTGGAACAACTCGAAGGCTTGGAGCAGCTAAGGGCGATGGAACACGGTGTGAGAATCAAGGCGATTCAGGCGAGTACTCGTTCGACTGGCGTCGATACAAATGAAGATTTTGAGAAGGTCAGGAGTTTGGTTGAAGACAGTCAAGCAGGAAATCTGTGTCTGGCTTAAGTTATGAGTGACTGGATAGGACTAGCGCTTATTGCGTTCATTGTTGGCTGTGGCATCTTTGGATTATCTCGGCTCAGTAAACCGTACGACATAACTACTGAAGAATTTGAACGACGGGCTCAGGAAGGACCTGGGTTGTTGGGAGCAGGACTTGTGGGTCTTCAAAAAGCGCTGGATCCTGCGATGGCCAAGGCGGTGGAAGTCCAAGAGGATCTCGGCGAAGGCAAATATGATGGCGAACAGGAGTCTGGCGATCCTCCCGAAGCTGGATCTCAAGACAACATAGAAACAAACTCTTAAATTTTGTAAGGTAAACATGATGCCCAAATATATCTTCGTAACCGGTGGAGTTGTTTCGAGCTTAGGTAAAGGATTGGCGGCTTCTTCAATCGGCTGTCTGCTTGAAAACCGTGGCCTTCAGGTCGCACTAATCAAACTGGATCCCTATATCAACGTAGACCCGGGAACCATGTCGCCCTTTCAACATGGTGAAGTCTTTGTGACCGACGACGGCGCTGAGACAGATCTGGATTTAGGCCATTATGAGCGTTTTACTCATGCTCGACTTTCTAAAGCCAATAACTGGACCACCGGTCGAATTTATCTTTCGGTAATCGAGAAAGAGCGTCGGGGCGATTATCTCGGCAAGACCATTCAAGTGATTCCGCACATCACCAATGAGATAAAAGACGCCGTAAGAAAAGTCGCGGAAGAAGACAAACCTGACGTCGTAATTGTCGAGATTGGCGGAACAGTTGGCGACATCGAATCACTGCCATTTTTAGAAGCGATTCGTCAAATGGGGAATGAAGAGGGAAGCGGGAATGCTATTTTTATTCACGTGACACTCGTTCCTTACATTGCTGCTGCAGGAGAATTAAAAACAAAGCCAACGCAACACTCCGTTCGCGATCTGCGTGAGATTGGTATAGCTCCAGACATTCTTTTGTGTCGCTCGGAGAAGCCACTATCTCGCGAGTTGCGAGGAAAGATTGCCTTGTTCTGCAACGTCAAAGAAGCTGCTGTAATTAGTGCCCAGGATGTCGACACGATTTACGAAGTGCCGCTCGCATTTCATGAACAGGGTTTAGACAGCTTGATTGTTTCCCAGTTGGGACTCGACGCCCAGGCTCCGCAGGTTGACCTGTCTGAGTGGCGCGAACTGGTGGCTACAATTCGCGAGCCTTCCGCCGGTGTCACCTCGATCGCCATTGTCGGTAAGTACGTTGAACTCGAAGATTCGTACAAATCACTTCGCGAAGCGCTTACCCATGGGGGTGTCGCAAACAACGTCCGGGTGGAAGTTAAATGGATCGAATCGGAAGAGTTGATGGAAGATGACTTCGAAGAACGTTTACGCGACTTCGATGCGATTCTGGTTCCCGGCGGCTTCGGCAAGCGAGGTGTCGCTGGAATGATTCGAGCAATCTATTATGCGCGAAAGACTCGCACACCCTATTTTGGGATTTGTCTGGGAATGCAAACAGCCTGCATCGAATACGCTCGAAATGTCTCAGAGCTGAAAGACGCCGATTCAACCGAGTTTGATCTGGAGACTCCTAATCCCGTAATTTTCAAGTTGCGCGATCTGGTTGGAGTTGAAGAGTTAGGTGGAACGATGCGTTTAGGCGCCTGGCCTTGTCGCTTACGTGAAAACTCACTCGTCCGGGACATCTATGGTGGGGCCGAGGAGATCAGCGAAAGACATCGACATCGATTTGAATTTAATCCCGAATATCGGACGAGGCTCGAGAATGATGGTCTGGTGTTTAGCGGCGTTTCGCCGGATGGCAAATTTGTCGAGATGATAGAGCTACCGAGGGAAACGCATCCCTGGTTCGTTGGATGTCAATTTCATCCCGAGTACAAGTCGAAGCCTTTGAACGCTCATCCTTTGTTTGCAGCGTTTGTGAAGGCAGCCTATGAAAATCGGCTACAGACAGAAGCTTCGATTGAGAAAAATGGCGAGGTCGACCTGGTCATTCACGAAAGGCTTAGCGCAACCAGTGGTGACTAAGTGCTTTTCGCCTCAGTTTAAGCGATAATCTCCTGCGCCCTCTCATCCACAGTCACAATTAACTGATGGTCTACTGTCCCACATGCGGAAAGCACTACCCTTCTAACATTCAGGTTTGCCCGGATGATCTGACGCCGTTGCTCGTCCAGTCCGATGACGATGCCGAGACGCTGATTGATCCGTTGATTGGCAGAACGCTCGACGATAAGTATCGACTTGAAGCGCGTCTGGGAGGCGGAGGCATGGGGAACGTGTACAAATCGCGACACATGACTCTCGATCGCGCTGTTGCTGTAAAGATCATGCATCCTCGACTCGTCGAAGATGAATCTGCGCGCATTCGATTTGAGCGGGAAGCCAAGGCGTTAGGACGCCTTCAGCATTTAAATGCCGTTGCAGTTACTGATTTTGGAAAAACGGCCGATGGGCTTGTCTACATCGTCATGGAGTTACTCGAGGGTCGTACGCTGCGAGATATTCTCGCGCGTGAAGCACCTCTGGAAGTCGCCCGTGCCGTGTCGCTGATGTTGCAGGCAACCGCCGCCGTAGCTGCCGCTCACGAAGCCGGCATTATTCATCGCGATCTTAAACCCGCCAATATTCTCGTCACACAAAGCACGGACGTTCCTTCAATCGTCAAAGTCCTCGATTTCGGGATAGCCAAACTGGCAGCCGAAACCCTGGACGACGATCACATGGCTTTAACTCAGTTGGGAACCATGCTGGGGACACCGCGTTACATGTCGCCGGAACAATGTGATGGGTTGGAGTTAACTCCGGCGGCCGACGTCTACAGTTTAGGAGTTATTCTATATGAGATGTTGACCGGGATGACTCCCTTTAGTGGCCCAACTCCCCTGGCAATCGCTCTCAAGCAGTCAACAGAGTTTCCCCGTCCGCCTCGCGAAATAGTTTCCTCAATTCCGGAAGATTTCGAGCGCTTGATTCTACATACGCTTGAGAAGCAGCCCGAAGATAGACCAGCAAATGCTGCTGCGCTTCGCCATGAGCTATTGGAGATAGCGGATCGACTGGGCCTGGAACATCACGCGCTCGTGAGCACACCTGATATTGATGCGTTGAGAGAGATCAGCCGCGAATCACCTTCAGGCCGCCTGGTGGTAGATCTATCGCGTGTTCGTGAGGCACGCGTTCTGAGTTCCGGATCGAACGAGGTAAAAGTTCTCGGTGGAAATGGAGGGCAGGGATCGCGAAAAAAAGACGCGGTAAAGGAAGATCGAAACAGCAAGTTTTCTCGGGTCGACGTCGACGTACCCTCAAGGTTTCCGTCGCGGTCTCTCTTATGGGCCGGGTTGACTGTTTTTGTGATCGCTTTCTCGATATTTGCAGTCGTGGTAATGAATTCCAAGAATCAATCCTCGGTGCCCATGTTGTTAAATGGCAACGAGAGCGTTTCTCCGACTCCCAAATTGTCTCCGCCCACGACGCCGACGCCGACGATGTCAACCGCCACGCCGACTCCGGTTCCATCCAGTTCGCCCAGCGGATCTGTCAGCGACAAGAGTGAAGAGAATAAAAAAAAGGACAACAAGGGCCATTCGTTTATGGGCAAGGTCAAGCGTATACTCAAGAAGCCTTTCTAGGTGTTAAGACCGAACAATTGAAATGGAAAATAAAGTACAAATCGAGCCATTCTCTATAGGCAACGTAACTTTTGGAGATGGCCGGCTAACCGTGATTGCGGGACCGTGTGTTATTGAGAGTCCTGAGCATGCTCTCATGATGGCCCAGGAGTGTTCAGCGCGTGCGCGAGCAGTTGGTCTCGATTATGTTTATAAGGCTTCGTTTGATAAGGCCAACCGCTCGTCGATCAAAAGTTTTCGCGGCCTTGGGATTGACGCCGGCCTGCAGGTTCTGGCCGACATAAAGAAGCAAGTTGGTGTTCCGCTACTAACGGATGTGCATGACGTTTCCCAAGTAAGCGCAGTCGCTGAAGTGGTCGACATCCTCCAGATACCGGCGTTTTTGTGCCGTCAAACCGATTTGATTGTCGAAGCGGCCCGTTCCGGGCGAGCGGTCAATATCAAGAAGGGCCAATTTCTGGCGCCGCAGGATGCAAGAAACATAGTCGACAAAGTTCATGAAGCGGGATGTCGGAAACTGTTGTTGACCGAACGAGGCGCTACTTTCGGTTACAACAATCTCGTCGTAGATATGCGTTCGTTCCCAATTATGCGAAGTTTCGGAGTTCCTGTTGTTTTTGACGTTACACACTCTTTGCAGTTGCCCGGCGGTCTCGGACATGCAACTGGCGGGCAATCTGAATACATCGAACCCCTTGCGCGCGCTGGAGTTGGTTGCGGCGTAGATGCGGTCTTCATGGAAGTGCACGAGCGTCCTGAGAAGGCACTCTCAGATGGTCCAAACGCCTTGCATCTTGATCGACTGCAACCGTTGCTGCTTACAATTCGCGACATTCACAAGTTGGTCAACAGCATTCAATAAATTTGCGTCACACCATCTTTACTTGCCCAATATGAAAACGATAATCGCCTGCACGCTCCTTTTCTTGTTACTCCATGTACCAGCTACAATGCTGGGCCAAGCCACCACCACCGTTATTTGGCAAGTTAACTCGTTCGATCTAAACGTCAACGTCCAACAAGAGCAGCGACTCATCAGCGTCACTGCGACGCTTAACGCAACCAATGTTGGAAACGGTACAGGGCGAACACTTACCGTCAGACTAAACTCGAAGGCGAGCATGAAATCGGTGACGGTGGCCGGGGCCCCCGCCAACTTCCGGCAAACAGCTGAGTCAAGAGCGGATGTGCAAAAATTTGAAATAGCCCTGCCGGCATCAGTAGCTCCTAACGCCAGCACTAGCATAACAGTTAACTATTCATATCCAGTCGAAAGCAATACAGGTCTCGCTGCCATAAGCCCGATCGGCACACACTTCTTGCCGCTTTCGTTCTGGTATCCAATGCCCAACACTCCATTCACGATTCGAGGTGCCGATACGGCACCTTTTAAGATCGCAGTTAATTTGCCCAACGCCGTCTCGGGAGGAATTGAGAAGAGTGGTGGCACAGCAGGTTCAGTGTCATACGAACAGCCATTGCATGGCCAACCCTTCTTTATCCAGGGCGATTGGGACAAGGTCGAAGGCTCAGCAGAAAGCAAGGGAATAGTTGTGCTCATTCCCAGGGGGGCAAATGCCGGCGAGCGAAAAGTCGCTGAGACTTTAATCAGTTTTACGAGTGCGGCTCGCTCGTTCTTCGGTTCGGCACTTGGACCAGCGCCGGATGTGCCAGTCCGTCTGATATCCGTGAGGCGAGGTGCTGGATTTAGTGATGGCGGAACCCTGTTGTTTGATGCTGATGCGCTGAGATTAACTAAAATTGACGCGGCAACTGCTTTAGCAACATCGGAGACAATTGCGCGCATGTGGTTCGGTGGCCGGGTGGCAGTGCGCGGCGAAGGCAGCGGAGTGATAAACGATGGCCTCGTGCGTTACCTGGCGACGTTGTTTCTGGAAAAGCAATTTGGTCGTGAGGCAGTCCAGTCAGAGCTATATCGCGAGCGACTCGCTTATTCGACGGTTGCCCAGCGAGACGCTCCGCTGGCCAAGGCAAATCAGCTGGACAGTACCTACTACAATTCTGTGCCAAATCGCGGCGCGATGGTTTGGCGCTTAATCGATCGCACAATGGGTCACGACGCGCTGTTAGGTTTTCTCCGTGAGCAGGCAACTCAGGCAGACGGCGTTACGCTTGCTTCAGTGCGTGCAGCGTTAAACACTAAGGGTGGAGCGACGTTGCAGTCACTGTTGGACCAGCAGTTGGACCAGGTAATCGATACCGATTTGATGGTTGGTTTGCCGCAACAACGAGGCGACTCGTGGGTGTCGGCCTTGCGAAACCTCGGCTCCCTCGATGTGACCGTACCGGTGATCGCGACGACTGACCGTGGCGAGGTAATTACATCGCAGGCCACTATTCCGGCTAAGAACTTTTCGGAGGCCGTATTTAAGACGACCGGGAAAATTGTGCGTGTGGAAGTAGACCCTGAAAAACTCTACCCACAGACAAGCTACGGAAATGATGTGGTACCTCATACCAAAGACTTGAACGATGCTTTGAACGATGCGGCCGCCCAACTGGGTGCACAAGATTTCGCCAAGGCAGAAGTCACTGCCCGTGAACTGCTCACGGCGGCTCCGCGATTACAAGAAGCTCGCATTTTCTTGGCTCGAGCAATGCTGGGAGCCAACAAGCTGGATGAGGCTGAGAAGCTTTTCCAGGCTGCGCTCAACGAACCGTTGCCATTCACCGCGACGCTGGCCTGGGCCAACATCGGACTCGGTGAGATTAATATGAAACGCAATCAACCTGCTGAAGCCGCCAAGAGATTTAACGAAGCGGTTATTGCAAGTCGCGATTATCCATCGTCGCTCGCGGCGCGTGCGGCTCGCATTCGGGCCGAGGCAGCAGCAAACGCTGCTCCGCCAATTGATGAATCTGCGCGAACCTTTCTAACTCAATTTGCACAGGCAGTGGTTACTAATAAACGTGCAGAGCTTGAATCTCGGGTTGTCCCTGGTGAGTTGGTGAAGTTTATTAATGCCACCATCGGCACCGACGTTTGGGAAACACGTGTGGTAAGGACGGAAGAGCTAAGTGGTGGTCTATTAGCGGCTGACGTAGTTGTTCACCTGAGAAAATTAGGAGTTGAAGGAAACGGTACAGCAGTTTTTCTATTAACGCGCGTGGGCGGTGGCTGGAAGTTGTCTGGAATCGATCTCTTTGAAGTGAAATAGTTTGAATATGGACCCAACGATTGAGAGTCGCGCTGCGGGCGTCAAGTTGCTGCTAATGGATTGTGACGGCGTCATGACTGATGGTCATCTTTGGGTACTTGAACACGATGGGGACCAGAAAGCTTTTTCGGCACGTGACGGCCTAGGTCTCGATCTACTTCATCGCGGGGGGATTAAATCGGGTGTCATTTCAGGTCGGAGATCGGGTGCGTTAGAACGGCGCGCTAAAGGACTGGGGATGTCGTACTTGAAAATGGGATTTGAAGACAAGGTTCAGGTGTTTGCCGAAGTTCTTGCCGAAGCCGGCCTGCCGAGCAATCAGGTAGCTTACATGGGTGATGATCTGAACGATATCCCGTTGCTGAAACAGTCAGGGCTCGCAGTCGCAGTGGCAGATGCCGTAGCGGAGACGAAAGCCCACGCTCACTATGTTACGTCCGTCAAAGGCGGTTACGGTGCCGTGCGCGAAGTTTGCGAGCTAATCCTCAAGAGCCAGGGCCTCTGGTCCGGATTAATCAACAAATACTTGTAGGGCCGGCACTCCGTGGCCGCCCCCCACTCGAAATCCTTCAAATTTCCCACGCAATGCGCCATTGTTAGAGAATCACACAAGGGCGTAATTTATTTTTAAAGAAG
>DATIBX010000420.1:0-8643 GCA_035457105.1 Pyrinomonadaceae bacterium | reverse complement strand
AGACTAAATGTCAGGAGTAAGGTTGCAGTGCCGCAAAACATGAAGAATGCCACCGACAGGCTGTAAAAAATATTTTCGATTGCCAACGCCGATAGACCAATCATCAACGGCAACTTGTGTCTTACAAAAACAGCCTTTGAGGGCTCGCTTACGGCGACACTCGCGAGTGGGATAATGTTACCGAGAGCGTCTCCCATGAGTCTGGCAGCTAAGGCGTCTCGAAAGCGGAGCGAGTACGGCATTTCGACACACCTGGTCCAGGCTACGGAGCGAACAATGTGTCGAATGCTCGAGATGCCAAGCACGAGCACGAAGCCGACGCCGAGTCGGCGAATGCCATCTAGGACCTCAGAAACGCCTACCCTGCTCACAAAGTAGGCAAAAAGGGCAAGGCCGAGTAAACCAAATATCATACCAAGCGGCATGAACCGACGGTTCTGTTTTTTGCGTTCCTCACTCATCTAGGGCGAAATTTTCAACCGACCAACTAGTTCACAAATCCATTCTTCCAGCAACACTTGTGCCCAATCAACAAGATAAAACTATTCCCCATTCGACCTCTTACCATTTAGTATTCAACCGTGGATCAAATGCGCACCATTGTCCGCGAACTTCAGGATCGCCTGGAAGACATCTTTGCGGCAATTGAACAACTCCGTGAAGCACGCGGCGATGGCAAAGAAAGCAGAAGGGTGGTCGAAGGAGTTTTTCGAGGTGTCCACAGTTTCAAGGCCTCAGCCACTGCTAATAACTTCCAGAGTACTGCCCAGATTGCTCACGAGTTAGAGAACTTACTGCATTCTCTTCGAGCCGGTAAGTGTCGTATCAACGCAGAAGCCCTGCAGTTGATCAGCGAGACTGCCGAAGTTATGTCGGCCAGTCTAATTGCGCGGACAGCCGATTTATCGCATGAAGAAAAAGCCATCGTCGAAAGACTGAGTAAGTTTGCACCGCAAAGCTCGGATCGCGAGAGGGTTGAAGTAGAGTTCATTATCAATTCCATCCCTCAGAACATTTTGCAGTCGGTAAACACTACCGAACTTCATCGACTGCGCGAGTCGATTGGGGAAGGTGCAATTCCTTATCTGATTGAGACGGCTTTTGATACTCACGACTTTGACCAACAGTTCCAACAGCTGCAATCGGTTATTGATATGAACGGTGAAGTTATTTCGACTTCACCACAGGTGGATGCCGAACGACTAGACAAGATCAATTTCAGAATCCTCTACACTCGTGATGCAGATCTGGAACAGGTCAAGCACGAGCTGTCTTCTCTTTCAGAAGTGACCATCAAAGAATTGATTCCAACCAAACCCGTTGGAGCTATCTCAACTGCAATTGAAGACGAATCACACTCAAGCCCGACGCCCGCTGAAAGTGGCCCAGACACAATTCGTATCAATCTTGACGATTTGGATCGAGTAATTTCTCTGACCTATTCACTGGTGAGAACTACCAATGCTTCCCTCGATCTTGCAATTAACAGCGCGACTGAGCGTTCGGAAGCACTGGCTGGCGTCGCAGACAGCGTCGGCACTTCACTGCTTCAGTTGGCGGCTAAATTAGTCAATTTGCGGATGGTCTCAATCGATCGAACCTTGCAGCGAGCTCTCCGCGCCGGGCGTTCGGCGGCCTGGTCCACCGGAAAAGATATCAACTTCGTAGTTCGTGGACGTGATCTCGTGATCGATAAATCGTTAGCGGATTCAATCGCTGATCCTTTGATACACCTCGTCCGAAATGCTGTCGCGCACGGAATTGAGGACGCAGAACAGCGCTCCTCGACATCAAAATCACCAACTGCAACTATTTCCATCGAGGCTTCGACGGTCCAGGGTCAAACCAGAATAGCGGTTCGCGACGACGGGCGGGGCATTGATCCGCAGTTGATTGCGGAAACGGCGATGCGTTTGGGTGTAATGAGATCCGAAGGACCACTTGATATGGCCCAGAGCGTGCGACTCCTGTTTCGACCCGGCTTTTCTACAGCCAAAGAGGTCTCCGGCTTGTCTGGTCGAGGGGTCGGGCTCGACGCCGTGGAATCGGATATTGAAGAAATAGGCGGCGCCATAACAGTTGCCAGCGAACCAGGCCAGTGGTCCAGGTTTGAAATTCGACTGCCGGTCACATTCGGGTTACTCGATGTGATGGTGGTGGCTTCAGGCGATCATCGCTATTTGATCGATCGTACTTATATTTCTTCTTATCGGCAGGTTGAGCAAAACGAACTTGAAGCAAGCGAAGCCGGGTTGCAAATGCGCGTGGGTGATGAAACTATTCGCGTCATTGATCTCGATACTTTAGTGGGTGGCACGCCGGCTGAGACAAAAACCGGGGAAACATTTCTAGTGATCTGCGAGTTGCCGCAAACATTGAGCGAGCGACGAACCTTAAATCGCGTGGGCTTACTGGTGTCCAGTATTACTGAAAATCAGCGAGTGCTTGTTCGCAATCTCGGTAGCCATGGAGGTCGTTGGTTTGGGGTGGCTGGAGCTGCCGAAATGCGAGACGGCCGCGTCGCTTTGCTGCTGGATCTGCCTCGCTTAATAAGCGAAGTCGCAATTGGTTGAAGGCAAGTTTATTGGGCTTTTGATCGTAACTGCTCCTTTTCTCATTTTCCATTTTCCATTTTCCATTTTGGTCATTCGGCAATTGTAAAACTCAAGTAGATCCTCAACCTCACAAAAATGACAAATGACAAATATCCAATGATCAATGACAACTTTTCAGGCCCAATCCACCTTCGGATGCATCGTGTGCCACTTGGTCGCCTGCTCAAACGCTAAGGCCACTCGCAATGGTGACGCCTCGTCATACACTCCACCAGTAAACATGATGGCTGCCGGAAGACTGTTGACGAAACCGCACGGCGTCACAACAGCTGGTTGCCCTGTCAGATTCGTAATAAGCAAACTAGCACTGCCGGGCGCCGGACTCACAAACACATCCCATTGGGACATCAACTTTTCCATCTGACCTATCAGGATCGTGCGTGCGCGTTGCGCACGAATGTATTCGACCGCTGGAATAAAACGCGAGGTCCGAAAGGTGTTGGGCCAATCATTCTCTGACTGTCCTGAAAGTTGGCCCACCCTGCCGTCTCTGGTAATGTCGTCGAAAGCCGCCGCTGCCTCGGCGGTAAGTATGAATCGCAATGAACCTGCCGAGAAGGTGGGCAGCTCAATCGGCACTAATTTAGCTCCCGTCTGCCCGAGCGCTTTCAGAGCTTCCTGGTAAACAGCACGGCGTTGCTCTCCCTGGACTCGCTGCTGGTCGTTGGCTGGGCGGAATCCAGCCCCTTCAAATTCCTGCTTTAGATAGCCAATTCTTAACTTCGACAAATCGGTATTGGGCAGCCAATTGAATGGCGCATCCCCAACTGTTAGATCGCGCCCGTCCGGTCCATAGATAGCGCTGAGCACTGCCGCACAATCTTCAACACCACGACAAATAGGTCCAATCTTGTCCATGGTCCAACTAAGCGCCATAGCACCAAAACGACTGACCCGACCATAGGTCGGCCGCAAGCCAGTACAACCACAGCGCGATGATGGAGAGACAATTGAACCCAACGTTTCTGTGCCGATTGAAAATGCTACCAGGCCGGCGGCGGTAGCCGATGCTGGACCGGCAGACGAGCCACTTGATCCCAATTCGGCTTCATCGGGCTGCCACGGATTCCGGGTCACGCCTCCAAACCATCTTGGTCCCTGCGCCAACGCGCCCATTGAAAGTTTCGCCACTAGTACTGCTCCTGCTTCCCTCAGTCTTTCAATGACGGTCGCGTCGTAATCGATGACCTGATCGCGATAGGGCTCTGCACCCCAGGTAGTTTTTATTCCCTTCGTGGCAAAGAGGTCCTTTGCGCCCCATGGTAAGCCGTGGAGTGGTCCTCGATAATGACCGCGTTTTAGATCGGCATCGGCTGCCTCGGCTTGTTTGAGGGCGAGGTCTTCAGTCAGGGTCACGACGCAAAGCAATTTTGGTCCATAGCGCTTAAGTCGGTTCAGATACATCCTGGTAAGTTCGACTGATGAAACTTTTTTGGTACGAATCAATTCAGCCAACTGCGCTACCGTAGCGAACGCCAGCTCGTCCACTATCTTAAAGGAAGGAATTTCAACCTTACTAAAGCGAAACTTGCTTTTTGATGAATAGAGTTCTCGTTTTGCGCGAGCGGGGTGAAAGACAATGGCCGGCTCAGTGTCGAGCGGAATGTCGATCTTTCTCACCGTTTCATAAGCACCAAGATTTCGATTCACGCCACCAAGAGCCATCGATTCCTCGGCATCGCCATACTCGATGCCAATCAGCTTTTCGGCTTGACGCATCATCTCTTTGTTAATTCTTTGCGGCGTAGGAGATGGAGAAGGAATTGGTGCGGGAGATGGTGCAGGCGTCGGACCAGGCGATTGTCCGAGAGTCGCCACTGGATCGTTGGCAACTATTAGACCAGCTGCACCCATTGCTGGAACTGCTTTCAGAAATGAGCGCCGTCCAACGTGTAATGTGCGCTTAGGTTTTGAAGTTGAGGTTGCGTGTTTTGATTGCTGTCGACGGGTAGAGGTGGACTCTTTTTTTTTCATATTTGTAGGAAGCTATTTGGGTGAGACCATTGTGCCAGTGCCAACACCTTGAGTACTGGCCTGACCATATTTTAGTTTCATCACTTTTGCTTTGCCGACGCGATAAATAGTCACCACATACAGATTGTCGTATTCACTTTCGGGAATGACCGGGTAGTTTTCACCGGTTAAGGCTGAAATGATTGCTGGTACGGTGTTGTTGTGCCCGGCGACGAAAATGGTTTGGCCTCGATGATGGGTAACAATCTGATTAACGAGTTGGTCCGTCTGGTTCGCATTAAGAGTTGATACCGTTACTCCGGTTTGGTCCGCGAGTGGTTTGACTGTCTGTTGGGTGCGCTTGAATTGGGTTGCGTAGATCGCGTTGATGCCGGCGCCAGAGAACATACGCGCGATCTCGAGTGCGCGCTCTTGTCCCGCCGGAGTCAAATCTGGATCCTGGTTGTTTGGATCGAGCACCTTTTCAGCGTGGCGGACGAGAATGACTGTGGTGACGGGACGGGAAAACGAAGCGAGATACGCGAGAACTAGAACGGCTCCAAAGACAAGAAACAAGGCACCAAAAACAACGATGGTCCTGAGTCTGGCCGGAGGGGTAGTTGTTGCAAGGGCGACTGGTTCGTCCATCTTCTGTTCAGCAAAGGATTGCGCGCTTACGATAGCACCGGGGACGGACAAATTGAAGGGGTGGGCTTTGGTCTTTGGCCAGCTGAGCATATCTCAAGGTTCATCAGAATCAAAGGTCAAAGACCAAAGTCCAAAGCCCCAAATGTGCAATTGAATATCGGAGATGTTAGTCTATCTACTTCAAAAAACATTGGATTTGGAAGCCATTTTATTTCGAGCGCTCACAGAATGACGCTCCTGCCTATTGAGAGGATTTTTAAGGTTGAACCCGCAAAACAAAATTGATTTTTCCGAACTTATCGCTGAAGAATTTGGTCCGAACGCCCCTTATGTTCAGGGACTCCTCGATAGATTCCGAAGCAATCCAGAACTAGTTGACGACTCATGGCGCGCCTACTTTTCCGAATTGATGGGTGGCGACACAACCACCAGTAAACAATCAGGAAACGGAAGGCCGCAAGCTGCTATACAGAAAGAAGGAACTGCAAACACCCAACCAGCTCCTGCCGTCGCAACAGCCCCGGCGATTGAGAAAAAACCAACTGCACCGCCGGCCGTAGATGGCAACTTTGAAGTGCTGCCGATTCGTGGGCCGGCACTCAAAATCGTCGAAAATATGGAGAGCAGCCTCTCCGTTCCGACGGCAACCTCTGAGAGACGTATACCCGTTAAATTGCTTGACGAGAATCGTCGGATCATCAACAAGCATTTATCCGAAAATGACGGCGGAAAGGCATCGTACACACACCTCATAGCGTGGGCCATCTTACGGGCACTTGATCAGTTTCCGCAGTTGAACGATTGCTTCACTGAAACATCCGGCAATCCAGCGAGAGCAAAGAGAACCGCAGTAAATCTTGGCGTAGCCGTCGACACTACAAAGAAAGACGGCTCGCGCAGCCTCCTCGTGCCCAATATTAAAAACGCCAACACGCTAACCTTTTCGCAGTTTCTCGCCGCGTATGACGACGTGGTGAAACGAGCCCGCGACGGCAAGTTACAAATTCCTGACTTCCAGGGAACGACGGTGTCGCTGACTAATCCCGGGACTCTAGGCACTGTAGCCTCAATCCCCCGGCTGATGGCTGGCCAATCCTTAATCATTGCAACCGGAGCAATCGAGTACCCCGCCGAATACCAGGCACTCGCACCGGAAGCTTTTTCACAACTTGGGATCAGCAAAGCGATTGCAATTACCAGCACTTACGACCATCGAATAATTCAAGGTGCCGAGTCGGGCGCATTTCTCGCTCGAGTTCATGAGTTGATCATCGGGAAAGATGGTTTTTACGATGGGATTTTCTCTGACCTCGGAATTCCCTATCCGCCGCTGCGTTGGAGCCTGGATCGAAATCCATTCTTTATCGGCGGCGACAGCTCGCGTGAACAAACCTTAAAGGAAGCTCGCGTGATCGAGTTGATTAACGCCTATCGCGTTCGCGGACACCTCATCGCAGACATCGATCCACTACATGCGTTGCCAGTGCTTTATCACCCCGAGCTCGATATCGAAACTTACGGTCTAACGATTTGGGATCTTGATCGCGAATTCATAACAGATGGCCTGGCAAACAGACAAAGCGATACGTTGCGCGAGATACTCAACATCCTTCAGCGCGCATACTGCGGCAAAGTTGGCGTCGAATATCGTCACATTCAAAGTAAAGAAGAGAAGAACTGGATTCGCGAACAGATCAGAAGAGAGTTTGTTCAACCGCAACCCATTCCGGTTGAGGTCAAAAAGAAACTACTGTGGAAACTGATCTCGGCAGAACAGTTTGAACGCTTCCTTCATACGAAGTACCTGGGACAGAAACGATTTTCTTTAGAAGGCTGCGAAACAGTCATTCCGGTACTCGATCGTCTGATCGAAAAAGCGGCCGAACAGGGCGTCGAAGACATCACTCTCGGTATGGCCCATCGCGGGCGCTTGAATGTGCTAGCCAACGTTGTCGGAAATCTTTGCGAGAGAATTTTTGCGGCTTTCGAAGGTTCGGTACATCCTGAATTCCCTGCTGACGAAGGCGATGTCAAGTATCACCAGGGCGCCACCGGAGAGCGTGTTACTGAAACGGGTCGAAAGGTCCGGCTGACAGTTTCTCCAAATCCAAGTCACCTTGAAGCAGTTGATCCCGTTGTCGAGGGCATGGTCCGCGCTACCCAGGATGAACGTTTCGGCAAGGAACAGTTGAGTCGCGATGATGTGATGGATTTGGCAATGCCGATTTTATTGCACGGCGATGCGGCTTTTGCGGGACAAGGCATTGTCATGGAAACGCTGAACCTCGCTCAGCTGAAGGGCTACCGGACTGGTGGCACGATTCACATCATCATCAACAATCAAATCGGCTTCACAACGTCTCCGGAAGCAGGACGCTCGACTATCTACTCGACAGACGTCGCGCGAATGACGCAATTACCAATCTTTCATATCAACAGTGACGATCCGGAAGCTGCATTTCGAGTCCTGACGATCGCGCTCGACTATCGGCAGCGATTCAATAAAGACGTAGTGCTGGATCTGATCGGATTTCGCAGGTTAGGCCACAATGAAGCTGACGAGCCAAGCTATACGCAGCCTTTGATGTACACCAGAGTAAAGGCTCACCCGGGCGTGCGAGCGGTTTATGCCAAGCGATTGATAAAAGAGGGTGTGGTAACGGAAGAAGAGGTTAACCAGCTGATAGAAGAGCGCGTCAAGCGGTACGAAACGGCGCTCGCAAACGCTAAACGGAAGGTTACCGAAGAACCGGCTCAAGCGCAGCCACAAACTCAGGACTTCGAAGGCTCGATCATCGTGCCTACTGCTGTTTCAGCAGAGACAATCAAATCCATCACTCATAAGATCGCAGTCGTTCCAGAAGGATTTAATGTTAATCCCAAGATGGTGGGCCAACTCGCAAGACGGGCCAAGATGGGCGAAGGCAGCTTCCCGATCGACTGGGCCTTTGCCGAAGCTATCGCTTTCGGTTCACTGGTTATCGAGGGGACTCAAGTCCGCCTGAGCGGACAGGATTCCGGCCGCGGTACGTTCAGCCAACGACACGCCGTGCTTTACGACACGCAAACGGGAAAGTCATGGTGCCCATTGTCGGAACTGCGGAATGAATCACATCCAGAAGCGCGCTTCGAAGTGTTCGACAGCTCGCTGTCAGAGGAAGGCGTACTCGGATTTGAATACGGTTACTCAGTTGTTGCAAAGCACGCGCTGATAATGTGGGAAGCTCAGTTTGGTGATTTTGGGAATGGCGCACAGACAATAATCGACCAATACATCGCCGCTTCTGAAGACAAATGGAAACAGAAGTCGCGACTGGTAATGTTACTGCCGCATGGTTACGAAGGGCAGGGCCCAGAACACTCCAGCGCAAGACTCGAACGATACTTACAACTTTGCGCGGAAAATAATCTGGCTGTTTGCTACCCG
>DATIBX010000419.1:0-2886 GCA_035457105.1 Pyrinomonadaceae bacterium | reverse complement strand
CTACAAGTTCGGCTTGCTCCTGGTAGTGTTTGTCAAACAGCAGGTGCAGGCTGTAAAAGGTCGGACCCGAGACCTGCCAGTGATGCTTCTTGTACATGTCCCGCAGAACAGTTGTGTCGGCGAGTGTTTGATTCAACGCTTCGACACTCGCTCGACGAACATTTTCGTCGAGTCCAACGGGTAAGCGCCTGCTTATTTCGCCGTAAGGTTGTATCTCTCTAGCGCGCTGTCCCAAAACCGGCTGCCCGTGTGTGAAACGCTGATCTCTCTTAGCTCCTCCAGGCGACACGCGGTTCATATCAGCAACGCGACTTCCTTTATTATTAAGCCTCTGTCTCATGCTTCTTTTCCTTTCCTTGTTTCAATCGTGTCTTCAATCAGAGTAAACTCAGGATGCTGGCGAGTGGCCGCCAGTAGCTATCCACTCGCCAGCCGTTGCAGCCTTTGGAAGCAGCCTCGCGGTACCCGGCTACGTTTGGAAGCGCAACGCATAACTCATCAAACTAAGAGCGTGATTAAGGCGAAGCAAAAATCGTCGTTCGCCATCAAGCTCAAGAGTTTTGGTGGTCATGAAGTCCGCGATTGGGCGGCCACCTATCGGCCAACGTAATTTCGATAGCCGAGTCCTGAACGCTTCAATGTGTTCTTCAGAGCGACGACGACTATGGCACCAAGTTCATGCCTCCAAAACCCATACCGTATTTCTTTCTTAACGACTCACTAATCGCCATTGTTTGTTGTGCGAAGCCGCATTCGATTGAGCGGCAATGCATTTTGCCTAACGGTAACGGTCCATGCGTAAATCGCAAGTGCGACCCCTCTGGTCTTAATAGCGGGCCAAACGAATCGGAAGCGTGCTCGTCACTCTGGTTCGGCATAAGAGACTAAGTTTCTGCGCGAGCGCTTTCCAAAGTTAAATGTCTCGACCGTTTCAACTCCGGTTTGCCAAATCGAATCCCGCCAACAGCCCACGTGATGGTCATCGCAATGAGAATCCCGGAGTGAGCGAACTAACGTAAGCTCTGAACTCACTGCTAAATTGAATGGTAGTCGCTGATGGAGAAGGAATCTATTGAGCGTTGGTATGTCCTTCCTAGCAGAATGGGGGATACGAGTAGTGCTTTCGTTTAGGAGGTTCCGATCATTGTCGATCCAGCGATCATGTTAAGATCGACGGCTAGAGCCCAATTTTGAAGCTACCCAGAGGAATGCGTGCGTGCGCGCCATCAAGATTCGTGTAAAGTCCGGTGCTGACCTCAAGTTTAAGAACCTTCCGTTCTTCGTTGAGCAACGGATGCGCGCGAACGCCGCATCGAGATGCCGAACCACAGCTGCCGCGCAAATCTGCATCATGGCGCGCAAAGACTTCTCGCTCTCGCTGACTGCTGCGCTCCCTTCGGCGTGCAAGACGGCATTTCGCGCTAACCTTGCATCTTTATCTTGCAGGTGCTTGCGTTTACTGATGTCGCGCGCGATATCCTTGAAAAAGCGCCGGCCATCGGTGGTGAATTATGCGATTGAGGTTTCAAGTGGAATCAAGGCACGACATCGTGATAGGAAAGAAGACCGTCCGAGAGGCTCGCGACTATTACACGAAAAAGTTTCTGATCTTCGTTCGCAAGCTGCCCACGCCGTATATGAACGAAGTGAACTTCCAGCCGCAAAGCGATTGCGGAGGCCCGGATCAACGGGTGCTTTCAGAAGCAGACCTTGTTAGAGGCGAAGCAGGAAGGTCTTAAGTCAACGCTGGTCCGAGCCCTCTGAATTCGAGTTCGGGTTGACTGTCGACATTCAGACGCAGCTGTTTGTTATTCGTCACTGGGAGTCTTATGAGCATTCTGGGCGCGACCGGTTTGAAGGTGTCGCCGATTGGGCTAGGGCTGGCAGCCCTCGGTCGGCCTGATTACATCAACCTGGGCCACGCAAAGGACCTGCGCGACCACAGTGTCGATGCAATGGAGAGCCACGCGTATGAACTGCTCGATGCTGCTTGGGGATCCGGAGTGCGTTACTTCGACGTGGCGCGATCATACGGGCTCGCTGAATGTTTTCTTGGTACGTGGCTCAAACGACGAGCGATTGAACCTCAAAGTGTAACCGTTGGATCGAAGTGGGGTTATTATTACGCGGCCAATTGGCACATTGATGCCGAAAAGCATGAGATCAAAGATCACTCATTGCCTTTGTTGCGACGCCAATGGCAAGAGAGCTCGGGTTTTCTCGGAGCGCACCTTGACCTCTATCAGATTCATTCGGCAACCACCGAGAGCCGGGTGCTGGACAACCAGGAAGTCCTGCTCGAACTGTTCAGGTTATCGCAGAGCGGAATTAAGATCGGTTTGACTTTGAGTGGTCCTGGCCAGTCGGAAACCCTTCACAAGGCCTTGTCAGTGAGATTCGAAGGCGTACCGCTGTTTCAGTGTGTACAGGCAACTTGGAACTTGTTGGACCCTTCAGCATGCGGTGCGCTGGCGGAAGCCAAAGCCGCAGGCTGGGGTGTCATCATTAAAGAAGCGCTGGCCAACGGTCGATTGACCATGCGCAATGCCGAGCCGTCTTTCACTGTTAAGCGAGAGAAACTTGAGCGGCAGGCAAAGCGGCTCAACACCACGATTGATGTGCTCGCCATCTCAGGCGCTCTCGCACAGCCGTGGGCTGATGTTGTGCTCAGCGGCGCTGTGACGACGGATCAACTCGAATCGAATCTGAAAGCGTTGAAGTTAGTTTGGGATGAAGAAGCAGCGGCTGAACTATCAATAATCAGTGAACCGGCTGAACAGTATTGGGCCGAGCGAAGCAAGCTGGCTTGGAATTGATAGTCTCGACTACCACGATGCGGTCGATCTCAATTTTCTAGACGGGCTTTCGCAAGGGTTCCTTAATCTC
>DATIBX010000418.1:0-2478 GCA_035457105.1 Pyrinomonadaceae bacterium | reverse complement strand
AAAGAGTACTGCCCAGAAATTCACGTAAACATTTACTTATTGAATAAGGTCAGTCAACCTCCCAAAATTTTAATTTAAACAAGTAAGTCGTGTCGCAAAGATACTTCGGATACTTGCCGCTACCGGTAGTGCCGCGGTAACCCGTCTTCACTCTTTGCAGCCGTTGTCAGAAAGAGTTGACCGATGTTCCGGATTCACCTATTTGGCAGATTCCGCGTGGAGTATGGCGAGGAACCTGTCGAAGGTCTGGGAGTTTTTAAAGTTCAGGAACTTCTCAGCTACCTCCTGGTCCACCGTAATCGACCGCGTCCGCGCGAAGCCCTGGCAGCATTGCTTTGGGGAGACATGTCGACTGAAAAATCCCGGAAACACTTGCGTCAGGCTCTGTGGCATATACAAACAGCATTAAAATCTCATGATGCGACGGCCGTTGATCAAATTCTCGTTGTCGAGGACCACTGGGTCCAACTCAACACGAGCACTGAAATCTGGCTTGATGTCGCCGTCCTCGAGGAAACCTTTGCGAGGCTCAAAGATAAACCGGGATGGGCCTTGAGTGCTGACGAAAAAGCTGAACTGCAAGCGGCCGTACAGGTTTATGAAGGCGAATTACTGGAAGGGTCGTACCAGGACTGGTGTTTGTTTGAGCGGGAAAGACTTCAGAATATCTTCCTGGCCATGCTCTATAAGTTAATGAGGTATTGCGAAGCACATAACGAGTATGAGGCCGGCCAGTTATTCGGAACAATGATTCTTAACTATGACCGCGCCAGTGAACGCACTCATCGACGATTAATGCAGCTTCAGTATAGGGCCGGCGATCGGACCGCGGCGTTGCGCCAATATGAGCGATGTGTAACGGCTCTCCACGAAGACCTCGGTGTCCAGCCAGACAAACGTACAGTTGAGCTTTATGAGAAGATTCGTTCGGGCGAGCCAGAGTATCAAAGCCTGACTCAACCGGCGTCGACTTCAATCATGCCAACGGCTTATATGCTAACTAACATAATTGGTCGCTTGGAAAATCTCGAACTAACGGCGGTCGACATGAGGCGGAATGTCTCTGCTATCTTGACGGAGCTTCTTGATCTTATCTCCCATTATTCATGATGCGCGCTGATGAGAAACGAGAGAGCCAACTAGCTCCACGGAAATTGAGATTGAATCCGCCGTCGCCAAATTTCGTACGCGGGAACGTTCCCATCTTCGGGTAGACACCGGCGTGTGGCATCCGTGAGTTGCGCAGCCGAGTCCGCGTCGAGCCCGCAGAGAATCTGACATGCCATTTCAGTATGGTGTGTAGGGTTATCAGCTTGTTGTCGTGCCTTAGCGGCGAAGGCTGCTCCTTGCGCCAGTGCTGCCTGATGATCTCCGGACAATGACTTCAGGTGTTCAATCGCGGCACGGTCAGCTCCGCCAGCCATCGCACATGCGAGGCCGGCGCCGCTCCACAAGTCACCGTGGAGGGAATGCGGTAGCAGAGAAATCCAGCGAGAAATTTGATCAACGCTCGCGCCCGCAACGAACCAAAGACTTCGCCCTATGCCTTGCGCATAAGCATGTCGGGTGTATCCCTGAAGTCGATTAAGGCGTTCGGGTTTACGCAGGAAGTATGGGAACCTCAAGTAGAAATCGCTGAAGCCATTTCCGTCTGCTGCCAACCAACGAAGAAGTGGATCGAGTTCACTGACTGCCCGATCAAAATTACGACGCAGCCACGGGGCGCGCGCCATCGCCCGACCCACTCCTAAGTGAATCTGGTACGAGTGCCTGGATCCGCTGCCATTCAGGAATGTGCGCAGTCGCTCGCGATTCCAGAACGACAGTTGATCCAGTAGGCTGAGGCCCATCGCTGCGCCCTCATATGCAAACCCGCGCAGTTCCCGGTCGATCGCGTCCAGGTTAAAGGCGAGAGTTTCAAGGCCTTCGTCATTGAGCGATGCGTCGTAGCCCTGCAGAAAGGCTCGCCCAATCTGTTCCAGTCGCAGCTGCGCCTCACGTCCCCCGTCAATAAATCCCCGGCGTTGAAACGTCGCCTCTTGTAAGGAAATTCCCAGAATGTGCTTTCTTAATCTGGTCAGAGGTCCGTTGACTGTGAACCCTGGCGCTGGAAATGACTTGCTCGTAGACATCTGTCGGTTCCTGGCACTACTTATTGTTTCTAAAACTCAACCATCTCCTGATTCGCTCACACAGGCCAAACCGAATACCCATGGCGCTCAAATAAGGTTCTATGAAAACCTCAATCTCACTGAGACTTCGCAGGTAGCGTTGTTCGCCGCCGGGTACATGAGTGATATGGCCGTGCCATATCGGGTTGTAATACTTGTTGACTTCTTCTTCGACCCAAACCTTGACGATAAAAGAGTGAGCGTTAAATCCGGCAGACCGTTTTCGACGCCGCTTCGGTATCAAAGGCGCTACTTCCCAACCGGTGACGGAAAGATAAATTCCTGCACTTTTTTTGTGCTGGGAGCT
>DATIBX010000417.1:0-3382 GCA_035457105.1 Pyrinomonadaceae bacterium | reverse complement strand
TCTGCCGGCGGAGTCTGATACAGGGATGTTTGGTGGGAACTCCAACTGGAGAGGACCCATCTGGATGCCGGTCAACACACTCATCGTCCGTGGGTTGCTAAACCTTTACGCCTTCTACGGTGATGATTTCAAAGTTGAATGCCCGACCGGCTCAGGAAATCGATTGACGCTTTACGAGGTAGCGCGTGAGATCACGCGCCGGCTCTCATGTCTCTTCACCAGGGACCAGAGTGGGCGTCGCCCGGTTTACGGTGGCACGAGAAAGTTTCAGACCGATCCGCACTGGCGAGATCTTATTCTCTTCTATGAATACTTTCATGGAGACAACGGCGCGGGACTCGGCGCCAGCCACCAGACCGGATGGACAGGCTGCATTGCGGCTCTGCAAGACTTCTTTAGTCGCATTACAGCGAACGACATCCTGACAGCAGAGCACGGGCACCTGGCTGACAGGTTGGCGCAGCAGCAAGCGTACGGTAAAGCGCTCGGTAAAACGGCAGGGGCGAAAGGCGACGGTCAATAGTGAAGAGTAGAAGAATTGAGGGTAGTGCATCAGTTTGAGGGTCGTGCATCAGTTTGAAATTACGCCGAAGGCGTTCGCTAATTTCAGCCCAAGGTTGGAGCGCAGTGACAACCTTGGGATTAGATCACAAAAAAATCATTGAACCCTGAAAAGGGTTCGCCAACTGCCTAACCCTTTCAGGGTTTGGTCGCAATTTAATTTATTTTCCCAGGGTTCTCGCTACGCTCGAACCGCTGGGCTGAAATTAGCGAACGCCTTCGGCGTATAGGGTTTGCAAAACTACGTGTATCCTTCTCTCTATCAAATCAACACTCGCGTTTGGCTGACTAAACTTTCGCAAGAGTCAGGCAAGCCGGCAACACTCGACGACATTCCCGATCGCGATCTGGACGAGCTCGCTGAGAAGGGCTTCGACTGGATTTGGTTCTTGAGTGTCTGGCAGACCGGATGCACATCGCAAAAAGTCTCACGCTCGCTTCCCGAACTGCGCAGGGAGTTTGAAGAGACGCTTCCGGATCTTCGTGAAGAAGATATCGGAGGTTCGGGATTCGCCATCACCGGTTACACGGCGCATGCGAGTCTCGGCGGCGAGCCGGCTCTGCGTCGCTTGCGTGAGCGACTCCGGCAACGCGGTCTGCGATTAATGCTCGACTTCGTCCCCAACCACACCGGTCTCGATCATCCATGGGTCGAAGAGCATCCCGAGTACTACGTTGGGGGCACCGAAGAAGACGTCTTACGCGCGCCACACAATTACGGTCGGGCCAGGCGCAAACAAGGTGACCTGGTTCTTGCCTACGGACGCGATCCCTACTTTCCCGGTTGGACTGACACCTTCCAGCTCAACTACGGCAATACCGCAACTCAGATCGCGATGCGTGATGTGTTGATGAGGATCGCCGCACAGTGCGACGGGGTTCGTTGCGACATGGCAATGCTGCTGTTGCCGGAAGTCTTTGAGCGTACCTGGGGAATCGCCGCGGAGCCTTTTTGGCCGGCGGCAACAGATCAAGTGCGTGAAAGTTACCCCGAATTTCGTTTCATGGCCGAAGTCTATTGGGATCTTGAGTGGACGCTTCAGCAGCAAGGTTTTGATTACACGTATGACAAGCGGCTTTACGATCGGCTTCGCGAAGGTAACGCGCGGCCTGTGCGCGAACACTTTCTCGCCGGTCTTGATTATCAGAACAAGTTAGCGCGCTTTCTTGAAAATCACGACGAGCCACGTGCTGCTGCTACGTTCTTTCCCGACTGTCATAAAGCCGCCGCCGTACTCACGTTTGTATCGCCCGGACTAAGATTTTTCCATCAGGGTCAATTTGAAGGACTGCGCAAGCACATCTCACCGCATCTGGTGCGCGCTCCGGTAGAGCCGGTCGATCAAATGTTGAAGCAGTTTTATGACCGGCTGCTGGCAGTAACGAGTCAGGCGGTAGTGCGAAAAGGTCAGTGGCAACTACTTGAATGCCGGCCGGCATGGGAAGGGAACCGGAGCTCAGATTCTTTCATAACTTTCGCGTGGGAGTTGGATGACGAGCGATTACTGGTTGCGGTCAACTATTCAGCGAATCAGGCGCAGTGCTACGTCAAGCTGCCCTTCGCGTACCTCGCTGACGCTCGTTGGCAGTTGCAGGATTTGATGGGCGACGCAGTCTATGAACGAGAGGGAAGTGATCTGCACGAGCGCGGTTTATATCTCGATGAGCCGCCCTGGAAGGCGATGGTATTCGCGTTGCGACAAACATGAACGAGGACAAACCAACTCGCAGACAATTATTCATGGCCGAGCTGTGCGGCACTGGTTTGTTGCTGCTTATAGGTTTGTCGTCCGTCATTTTTATGTTTGCGGAGAGCAGCCCGTTTGTTGCGCTTGTGCCCAGCCTCACGCTGCGCCGGATCATTAACGGATTTTTCTTCGGTTCCGTGGGTGCGACGATCGCACTTTCCCCGATCGGAAGGATTAGCGGTGCACATATAAACCCGATCGTGACGATGGGATTTTGGCTGGTCGGAAAACTCACCGGTCGATCCGCGATCGGATATGTCGTCGCGCAATTCTGCGGCGCCGTACTCGGCTGTTTGCCATTGCTGCTTTGGGGACAGATGGGTCGCAGCGTTCATTACGGCGTAACGGTTCCCGGCAAGGGGTACAGTATTCCCACTGTGATTCTTGGAGAAGTTGCGACTACGTTCTGCTTGATTGCAGCTCTTTGCGTGTTTCTCGGATTTCGCCACCTGCGCCGCTTCACGCCGGCAATGATTCCGTGTCTCTTTGCGATCATGGTTCCATTGGAAGCGAGTGTGTCAGGTATTAGCGTGAATCCAGCTCGCAGTTTTGGACCGTCAGTTATATCGGGAGTTTGGGATGGCTGGTGGATCTATTGGGTCGGTCCGTTGATAGGCGGATTGCTCGCCATTCGGGTTTGCAACTCACTCGCAAAGCGAATCGAGGTTGCCAAACTTTACTATTTCGACAGCGACCCGGACGGTCGGTTTCGGCGCGTGCAGCGGCCCCAGCCGGTGCGAAATAGTCCGCGACCTAAAGGTGAATTTTCCCAATCCTAAACCTCGGGGTCGCTTAATAGATTGACAGATTCGTCCGGTACGCATGTTGTATCTTGTTGGGTCACGAGGTGAGGCTATGTCAACGACTTTGCATGGGGCTGCGAGTGTTCGGCGCCGGCTACGTGCGCAACGTAAACGCGGGCCAGATCTGGTGGAGCATTTGCGGCTCATCGCCCGTCAACACCAGGTCTGTTATGAAATCTGGCCAGCGTGGTCTTCTTTGGGAGGAAAAAGGACGCAAAAAGGTTTCGATTTATTGCTGTGTGGTGTGAATGGTCACGCGATCCACGAAGG
>DATIBX010000416.1:0-11080 GCA_035457105.1 Pyrinomonadaceae bacterium | reverse complement strand
TGCCGCTAGCCAGAGGAGTGATCAGTAACGACGTTACCAGGTTGCGTTTTCGGTTGAGATGGGCCTCGACATCACCGGCTGAATCCCCAGTTGAGGCTTTGTAAAAGCTGACCCGGATGCTTTCGTTACTTGTCCGCTGATAGCCAAACACGTATTCACCGGGTTGTAAATTCAATTCACCCAACTGCAATGGGACCTGCGTGATGAAAAAATGAGAGTATTTGCCTTCGGCAGAATAGCCGGCAGTGATCATGACAACTCCGGCAATATACTTTCCCTGGCCATCAACGACTCCCGAGGCTGTACGAGACTCTGTCTCAATATTTTCTTTGATTACCGGCGCACGAGCTGGAATCAACTTTCTCAGTTCCTGCTTTGTTGCTGTTCTCCATCGCGCGGTTTGAGCGACACCGTAACCGCTGCCACTAATGCCAACGATGGTGACCAATAGAAGAATTGTGATGCGACTGCGTTTTGTCATACTGGTACCCGGATTCTTAACTGTTTGAGGAAAGATTACTTTCAGTTAATTACACTACTTTAAGAAAATGTTAAAGCGCCGACCTAACCTGTAGGGGCGGCACTCCGTGACCGCCCCCATCACAATGAACGAGCGGCGTGTTCGGGAGAGGGCGCCATTTCCAAATGATCAAACGGCGCGTTCGGGAAGAGGGGACGCCAAGGGGTGACTCCTCACAAATACTCGAGGTTGGGGAAGAGGGGCGCCCACGGAGCGGCGCTCCTACAGGATTGTATTTATGCAGGAGACCGCTAGCATTCTAGTTCGATGCGCGAGAGTCGTCTTGTGTCTGCTTGTCTTTACGACGAGCGGCTACTCGCTCGATCCGATTAAGGGTTTAAGCGAATTTGGAAGACAGACGTGGCTCACTGAAAATGGTCTACCTCAAAATACGGTCCAGGCGATCACGCAAACAAGAGACGGTTACCTGTGGATTGGAACACAGGAAGGGTTAGCGCGATTTAATGGCGTCAGCTTCAGAATTTTTGACAGAGACAATACACCACAATTTAAAAGTAACGATGTTCGTTCGCTCTTCGAAGATGAAACGGGCACGCTCTGGATCAGCACATCATATGGTCTAATAAGATTCCTCCATGGCGAGTTTGCTTCGTTCACCGTTGAAAATGGATTGCCCGATAACAGCGTGGGGCCTGTAACGCAAACATCCGACGGCGCGGTACTCATTTCGACTGGCGGTGGTCTGGCTCGTTATCAGAACGGAACTATTTTAGCTCTTGCGTTAGATAATCCGGCGGTAAGTAACGTTCAAGCTCTTTTCCGTGACAAGACTGGAATGGTTTGGATTGGTACCGCATCAGGTTTGCTTACTTTGCATGGAAACGTGCTCAGCAACCCCAATATCCCCGGGGAGGTGGCAAAGCAAAGTATCAACTCGATTACACAGGACCTTAACGGAAAGATCTGGATTGGAACAGACGCTGGTCTTGTCTCTTACAATCTGAATTCTTTACAGATTTTTACAGTTAAAGATGGTCTACCTGACGACCACGTCAATTCAGTAGCTACGGATGCTGCTGGTTGTGTCTGGTTGGGTACCACGCGAGGTTTAGCGCGTCTCAACGTAGCAATAAAGCCAAACGTAATGTTGGCGGAGACGCTTTCGAGCAACCTGGTCCTGTCTGTGTTAGTAGACCGTGAGGGAAGTTTATGGGTGGGCACCGAATCGGGCGGATTGAACGTTTTTCGGGATAAGAAGTTCTCAACTCTAACCACAAAGCAGGGCCTCGCGAGCGACGTGGTCAAAGTCATCTATCAAGACAAAGATGGTTCGATTTGGATTGGGACCAATGAAGGACTCACCGTTTTACAAGGGGGTACTACTAAAACTTTTACGATAAAGGACGGTCTATCGAGTAACGTCGTATTGTCATTGTATGGAGACAACAACGGAACGCTTTGGGTTGGGACACCTGACGGCCTGAATGAATATAAGCAGGGAAGGTTCAGAACGATCACGGTCGCTGAGGGTCTTTCTAGCGACTTTGTTCGCTCGATCTATGTTGCTCGCGATAATAGTGTTTGGATTGGTACGCGGAATGGATTGAACCGCCTAAAGGACGGAGTCTTCAGCACCTTTACCACCAAAGAGGGGCTGGCAAACGATTTTGTCGGTGCAGTTTACGAAGATTCCACTGGCACGCTTTGGATTGGTACTCGCGGTGGTCTAAGTCAATATAAGTCGGACACCTTCACCAACTACACCGCTAAACAAGGACTATCGAGTGATGTCATCACCTCGTTACACGAGGATGAGAATCACGACATTTGGGTCGGGACAAACGGAGGTGGATTGAATCGATTTCGCAACGGTCAATTTGTTTCCTACACGACTCGAAATGGGTTACCTGATAATGTGATCTATCGCATCCTCGAAGACAGTCAACGAAATCTATGGTGTAGTTCACCTCGAGGGATCTTCAAAATCGGTCTACAGGAGTTGAATGACTTTGCTGATGGCAAGAGTCAGACTTTAAGCGCGACTCCTTACGGAACGTCGGATGGCATGTTGACGCGAGAATGCAGTGGCGGTGGTTATCCGGCGGGGTGGAAAGGAAGCGACGGCAAATTATGGTTTTCAACGATCAAAGGCGTCGCCATGATCGATCCGAACAATACTCAGTACAATCGTCAGCCGCCGCCAGTCGCGATTGAACAAGTGCGCATTGATGACCGGCCAGTAACGATTAGTGGTCCAGTCACTCTAGCGCCAGGAACCAACCGTCTCGACTTTTATTTTTCGGCACTTAGTTTCGTTGCTCCTGATAAGGTCAGATTTAAATATAGGTTGGAAGGATTTGATCCGGCCTGGATCGATGGCGGAACTCAGCGAGCTGCCTTTTACACCAATCTTAGACCAGGTAATTATACATTCCATGTTATAGCGGCGAACAACGATGGAGTTTGGAATGAGCAAGGGGCTACATTTCAGTTTTACCTAAGGCCACACTTCTACCAGACTTACTGGTTCTATGCGTTACTTCTTTTATTATTAGGCGTGGCGGCATGGCAACTTTATCAACTGCGAGTGCGCCAGATGCGAGCTCAATTTAATGCTGTGCTTGCCGAGAGGACCAGGATCGCGCGCGAGATTCACGACAATCTGGCGCAGGAGATGTTGGGAATTTCAGTACAGCTCGAGGTTGTTGCGCGAACCATGCCAACAAATGCAGAAGTCGCCCGGAACCACCTGGACCGCGTTCGCCTTTTGGTCCGCCATGGAATAGCGGAAGCCAGAAGATATGTTTGGGATTTGCGATCGCAGGCACTGGATAACGCCGACTTGCCGACCGCGTTGACCGAAACGGCTCGTCGATTGACGGCCGATCAGCCAGTTGAGCCTCAGGTTCAGGTTAGTGGCGTTTTTCGTTCTTTGCCGGCCGGTGTTGAAGATAATCTTTTGCGCATTTGCCAGGAAGCAATTAACAATGCACTGACGCATGGTAAGCCAGAGCATGTTTTTGTTAACTTGACCTTCGACATTCGCACCGTACGCCTCAGCATCCGCGACGATGGTCGAGGCTTTGATCCAACTGAGGTCGAAAAGAATGGCCATTTTGGATTGGTTGGCATTCGCGAAAGAGCTGAGAATATAGGCGGTAAGCTTACCATTAATAGCTCGGTAGAAAATGGGACCGAGATCGTGGTGGACGTTCCTATTGGCGACGAACGAACTTGAAACGAGCATAAATGAGCGATAACAAAATCAGAATTGTGGTGGTCGATGATCAAGCGGTGGTCCGACAGGGTTTTGTTTCACTGATTAATACAGTCGCTGACATGGAAGTTGTAGCGGAAGGGACCAATGGTCAGCAGGCGATTGAATTGTTTCGAGCGCACCGGCCCAACATCATGCTCATCGATTTGCGGATGCCCATCTTAAGTGGTGTTGAAGCGATTGCCGCAATTCGTCGGGAGTTCTCGGACGCGAGGATCATCGTCCTTACAACTTACGATGGAGATGAAGACATTTATCGCTCGCTACAAGCAGGCGCTCAAGGATATTTGCTAAAGGATGTGTTCTTTGAAGACCTTGAGGATGCGATCAGAAAAGTGAATGCCGGCTCACGACGAATTCCGGCTGAAGTTGCAGAGCGGCTCGCTGAACGAATGACAGGCTCAGCTTTGACCGGTAGAGAGTTAGAGGTACTCGAGCAGATCGTAGCAGGCAAGAGTAATAAAGAGATTGGCACTCATCTGAACATCAGCGAGGCGACCGTCAAGAGCCACATCAACAACATTCTTAGCAAACTCGGAGTCTCCGACCGCACCCAAGCCGCCACCACCGCCCTCCAACGCGGCATCGTCCATCTCAAATAGTTGTAGGGGCGGCACTCCGTGGCCGCCCCCTCCTCTTCCCGAATAGGCGACGAAGGGAAAAGGTGCGCCCATGAGTGTCTTCTTCCCAATTGAGATCTTAATTGGGCAAAGGGGGCGGCCACGGAGTGCCGCCCCTACAACTAAAGTTGGAAATGAAGTTCAATCGTCGGTTTCGTGACGGGTTGGCGTAAGAGGGGGTACTCTTAGCGCCGTTGCAGACGAATTATTAGTCCCGAGTTGTTGGCGATTAGGGGTTTCCTTCCGAATTGTTGCAGACCCTATGACTCTTGGTCGCCGGATTAGGTATCAACTCGGGACTACCTCCGTTTACCCCCAAGCAATTTAATATCTTGAATTTTGTTCTGAAAATCAGTTTTGATTAAACGCCACTTTTTTCTCCACGTATTTCCATTGAACTCCCAAATGCCTCGGCCGTCAGCACTAAAACTCGCTCTTGATACCGAAAGGACTTGAACAGATGACCCAGCTGTTCCTAAAAGTAACCCACAAATCAATAATTCTTGCAGGCTTGATGGTTTTCGTGGTGGCTACGCTGGCCCAAGGACAGCAAGCAGCAACGGCGACGCTTAGTGGCACTGTCAAAGATCCCAATGGGGCTTTAGTTTCTGGCGCTCGCGTATCCGCAACTCACAAAGACACGGCAACCACCCGAGAGACGTCTACCAATGAGAATGGTGTCTTTGTAATCACTAATCTCGCTATCGGCGTTTACGACGTTAAGGTAAGTGCGACGGGATTCGAAGAGCGAACAGTTTCGCAGATCACACTGCAGGTGGGACAAACATCAAACTTAGACATCTCCTTGTCAATCAATGTAAAGGAAACAGTCATTCTCGACGACAGATTTAACTACGACCTGGTGAATACCACGAACGCTGTAGTTGACGGCGTCATTCGAGATTTTGAAGTCCAGAGCATGCCATTGAATGGACGCAATTTTCTAGAGTTGGCTCTCCTTGTGCCTGGAAATAGTCCCGCTCCGAACTTTGATCCGACAAAAACAAACACTCTAGTTATTTCGTCGGCGGGCCAGCTCGGTCGTGGTGGCAATGTCACAATAGATGGAGCGGACAACAACGACGATGTTGTTGGGGGTCCGGTGCAGAATATTTCACAGGACGCTGTTCAGGAATTTCAAATTGCTACCAATCGCTTTTCGGCTGAGCTTGGAAGATCGGGTTCTTCGGTGATCAACGTTGTAACTAAGGCGGGCGGTAATGATTTCCACGGACTTGCTTCAGGATTCTTTCGCGACAGTGCGCTTCAGGGCTTGCCGGCGACTTTTGATCGGACACTGCAAGACGAGCCACCCTTCGATCGGCAGCAGTATTCCTTTGCTTTGGGTGGGCCAATAAAGAGAGATAAAGCATGGTTCTTTAGTTCCTTCGAATATCGCAATCAGGATGGCGCTGTTCTCGTCGGCTCTCGCGATTTGGCCACGCGATCAATCAGAAAGGGATTTGCAACTGCTCCGCTTAACGACCTTTTGAACACAAATCGCGTTGACTTTAGTTTTGGAGATAATGACCAACTCTCTGTGCGTTACTCCCTTCAACGTGAAGATGATGTCGCGGCCAGTTCTTTGATCCGGGCGATTGGTTCAGCGTCGGAACGGCAGGCGAGCGAAAACAATACCCACTCAGTAATTGGACGTTGGAGTCACATTATCAATCCCACTCTCCTCAACACCTTTTCATTTAGTTACAGTCATTTCTTTAATGACATAGAGCCGGTGTCGCCTGGTCCACAATTGACCTTTCCGAGCATCCAGGATGGCGCCTCGTTTCGCGTTCCCCAGGGCACAAAACAGAGACGAGTTCAGCTTACAGACTCGCTTTCATATATTCACGGTAACCACACTTTCAACTTTGGCGGCGAACTCCAGTTTGTACGTGGCGATTTCGACCTTCGAGTCTTTCAACAGGGTCGTATTGAGCTAATTGAAGACTTTCCGGATTTCGATCGGAACGGAGATGGCAAAGTCGATGACAACGATCTGGTGTTTGCGGTGACCCTGCGAAGTAATCACCCATCGCAGCCACTTTTGATTCCCGACGCAAGCAATATCTATTTCGCTGGTTATGTTCAGGACGACTGGCGGGTGACTCCGCAACTTACGTTGAACCTCGGCTTGCGGTATGAAATCGACACTGACGTGAAAAACATCAGCCGAGTTGATGAGTTAAATCCACTAATTCTTCCGTTCCTGCATGGAACGCGAGGCAAAGACAATAACAACTTCGGACCACGTGTGGGTTTTAACTATTCTTCGAGCGACGGACACATGGCCATCCATGGTGGCTACGGAATCTATTACGACCGGATTACTCTCGAGATTCAGTCGTTGGAGCGTGGACTCGATGGGAGGGCATTACCGATTGACGTGCGAGCGGGCAATTTGTTTTTTCTCGACCCTCAATTTCTATTCGATCCGGTTAAGGGCGTGTTCCCGCCTGGCGCGCCGACTCTCGCCGATCCTTTCACCGGCTTTATCCTGCCAGGAGCTGGAGCCGGGGGTATCAACATCATCGACAATGGCATGCAGAATCCAATGGTCCAGCAATGGAATCTCGGCGTGCAAAAACAGTTCGGAAAAGATTTTGTAGTGCGAGCGGATTACCTGCATAACTTTGGAACTCACTTCATTATCGGCCGCACGATTGGACAAGTCTTCAATCCAGTGGTTGGTGGACCTGACACGGTTAAGAACCTGGAATCAAGTGTCAAAACGAAATATGACGGCCTGCTTCTGAGTCTTGAGAAACGATTTGCCAACCACTACCAGTTCCGCGCCTCTTACACGCTTTCAAAGACCTTCAATTACGCTAACGATGATCAGATCCCGTTTTCTAATGGACCAGTTGATTCTAACAACCTCCAGTTGGAGTACGGCCCAACTCCGAATGATCAGCGGCATCGTTTTAGTTTTTCGGGGTTGTTTGAATTGCCCTATGGTTTCAAATTAGCGCCAATCGTAACTATCGCTTCCGGTGTGCCGATGGATATCCTCGTTCCGGATGGCAGTCAACGAATACCGCAGTTGCAGCGAAATGCCGGCAATCGACTGTTTAAGAGTCCCTCGGAGCTGAACAGCTTCATCACGAGTATTAACGCCGCCGGTGGATTTGCGGGAACTCCGCTTCCGCTTGTTACGGAGAGTGCAAGATTTAGCGATACTTTTAACTCGTTCGACTTTCGAGTTTCGAAAACTTTTAAAATCGGTGAGTCGATGGTGATCGAGCCGATTGCTGAAGTCTTCAATGCGTTTAATGTGACTAACGTGCTGGGAGTTTCAAACGCAAACTACTCGGGATTCAATAATGTGCTCGTCAGAGACAGTAACGATCCCTCGCAAGCAGGGTTTCTCAGATCTTCGAGCTTTGGTCAACCAGTCACAACTGCCGGCGGCGTATTTGGATCTGGTGGACCACGTGCATTCCAGTTAGGTGCGCGATTCACGTTTTAGGAAAGGGAGAAGGGTTATGAAGATTCCTACGATGGGTTACGTGGGCGGCTCGATCCTGCTAGCCATCAGTGTCGTGTCGATGTTTGGCCAGACCACGCACAAAATTGATCCTTCAACTTTTGACCAGAACACGCCCGCCTGCACCGACTTCTATCAGTATGTGAATGCCGGATGGATTAAGGCTAACCCTATTCCGGCTGCCTTTCCCAGTTGGAGTGTGGGAAATATCCTGAACGAGAAGAATCGTGACCTGCTTCACGACATTCTTGAAGCTGCAGCGAAGAATACCAATGCGCAAAAGGGAAGTAATGAGCAACGAGTTGGTGACTACTACGCCAGCTGTATGGACGAGGCGAAGATCGAAGCTGATGGTCTGAAACCGCTAGCCTCCGAGTTGGAGCGGATCGCAAATATTAAAGACCAAAAGACCTTACAAGAGGCCATCACCCACCTCCACTTCATTGGCATCAACGCGTTGTTCGTTGATGGCTCAAATCAGGATTTCAAAAACAGCAGTGAGATAACGGCCGGTATCTTTCAAGGCGGCCTTGGCCTTCCCGAGCGCGATTATTATTTCAAGACTGACGATAAGTCGAAGATGATTCGCGAGCAGTATGTGAAGCATGTGGCGAAGATGTTTGAGTTGATGGGTGACGACCCAGCTAGGGCTCAGACGCAAGCACAAACCGTCATGTCGCTCGAGACGAAGCTGGCAGAAGCGTCGATGACAAGGGTTCAACTTCGCGATCCGCAGAAGCTATATCACCGGATGACCGTAGCTCAGCTCCATGACCTGGCGCCTGATTTTGACTGGGAGAGTTTCTTTTCGGGGATCGGATTAAAGCAGAAGGCGGACGTAAACGTCGGCACTCCCGAGTTCTTCAAAGTTGCAAACAGTCTTCTGACTTCAGTCCCAGTTGCGGACTGGCAAACTTATTTGCGCTGGCATTTGGTCAACAACACTGCAAGCACCTTACCTTCCGCTTTTGTCGATGAAGATTTCAACTTTAATCGCAGGATTCTGCAAGGCGCTACCGAGAACCTCCCACGCTGGAAGCGTTGTGTCGCTGCAACCAATGCTGCAATGGGAGAAGCAGTTGGCGAGGTCTACGTCAAGAAAGCATTTCCACCGTCCGCGAAAGCTCGGGTGCTGGAAATGATCAAGAATCTCAAAGCGGCATTGAAGACCGACATTAGCACGCTCAGTTGGATGGGCGATGCAACGCGCGAACAGGCGATCATCAAGCTCGATGCGATACTCGATAAGATTGGTTATCCGGATAAGTGGATCGACTACTCGATGCTTACAGTTGATCGTGGTCCATTTGTCTCAAACCGGCTGCGGGCCACACAATTTGCTGAGTGGCGAGATCTTAACAAGATTGGAAAACCAGTGGATCGATTGGAGTGGGAGATTCCACCGCAAACGGTGAATGCGGGTTACAACCCCCAGTTGAACGAGATCATATTTCCCGCCGGTATTCTGCAGTCGCCCCTCTTCGACCCGACCGCCGATGACGCTGTAAATTATGGAGGTATGGGCGCAATCATAGGACACGAGCTGACTCACGGGTTCGACGATCAAGGACGTCAGTTTGATGCGAAAGGCAACCTGGCGGATTGGTGGACCGAGTCAGACCGGAAAGCCTTTGAAGAGCGAGCCAAATGCATCATCGATCAATTTAGTGGTTATGAGATTGAAAAAGGCCTCAATACAAAAGGTGAACTCGTTGTTGGCGAATCAATTGCCGATCTCGGAGGATTGACGATCGCGTATGCAGCGTTGCAGAAGTCGATGGAAGGAAAGCCGCGGCCCCAAAATATCGATGGATTTACTCCCGAACAGCGCTTCTTTCTTGCTTATGCTCATAACTGGGCCAACAATATACGACCTGAGTATGCGCGCTTTCTCGCCGGTCAGGATCCTCATCCGCTTGGAAGATTTCGCGCGAATGGGCCCCTGTCTAACATGCCGCAATTCGCCGAGGCATTCAAATGTAAGGTTGGCGACCCGATGGTTCGGCCACCCGAGAAACGTTGCCAGATCTGGTAATAATGCGCAGGCTGGTGACCGATAAAGAGCAACTCAAACGAGAGATAGGTGTCCGGACGGCGACGGCGTTGATTGTTGGCGAAATCATTGCGGTCGGAATTTTTTTAACGCCCGCCGGGATGGCAAAATCACTCGGCTCTCCATTTTGGTTGCTGGTGATTTGGGTTGTGATGGCGGCGCTCTCCCTTTGTGGTGCTCTTTGCTTTGGCGAGTTGGCTGCGAGATTTCCGGAAGCGGGCGGGGGCTACGTCTACCTTCGAGAAACATATGGACCATTGTTAGCTTTTCTCTACGGGTGGATGGGTTTGCTCGTCACGGATCCTGGATTGACCGCTGCGATCGCAACCGGTGCGGCAAGCTATGTTGGATATGGACTGCGGCTGTCACTATGGGCGAACAAGCTGGTTGCGATAACTGCAATTGCCTTAATTGCGTTAGTAAATATTCGCGGCGTAAAGCTCGGCGCATGGTTTGTGCGCTGGTTGACAGTGTTAAAGGTCGGTTTCCTGAGTTTCATTGTGCTGTGGGCTTTTGGCACGCAAAAAGGCAGCTGGTCTAACTTTGTGCCGTTCGTCGCGCAGCGCCAAGGTTCGCGACCCTTAATTGAGGCCCTGGCGATTGCGACTGTTGGTTCATTTTTCTCTTTCGCGGGTTGGTGGGACGTCAGTAAGTTGACTGGCGAAGTTCGTAACCCGTCGCGAACGATGCCCCGTGCATTTATTTACGGGATTTCGATCGTTGCGGCTGTTTACATTTTGACAAGCGCAGCCTTTGCTTACCTGGTGCCGATGGAACAAGTCACAAACGGGCAGGCTTTCGCGGCGCAGATTGGTGAAGTGCTCTTCGGCAATACGGGGGCGCAGGTGTTTTCGTTCTTTGTAATCGTCGCCGTCCTTGGCAGTTTAGCTCCGATTATTATGTCTGCACCTCGAGTTTATTTTGCGATGGCTCGAGATGGTCTATTTTTCCCATCGGCAGCTGTCATCCACCCGAGGTTTAAAACGCCGGCGCGCGCTATTGCACTGCAAGCAATATTGGCTTGCATCCTGGTTTTGTCCGGGACTTTCGAGCAAATAATCTCGTACTTCTTTTTTGTTGTTCTGGTTTTTATTGGCTTGATGGTGTTTGGATTGTTTCGACTGCGACGACAGGCATCGTCTCAGGAATATTCGACTCCAGG
>DATIBX010000415.1:0-17216 GCA_035457105.1 Pyrinomonadaceae bacterium | reverse complement strand
TGGCGGCTATTGACTAAACGACTCTACTCGTTCCCATTTCGCACGTTCTCTTCAAGAGTGCTTTCCTACAAGATGCCAGGGCGATCATCAAACGAGCTCACGAAGTCGGCGCACTCGTAGTCCTTGATACTTACCAGTCGGCCGGCACGGTACCTTTTAGTGTAACTGAACTGGAGACCGACTTTGCGACCGGTGGTTCCGTCAAATGGCTATGCGGTGGACCAGGAGCTGGCTATCTCTACGTGCGTCCTGACTTACAGGAAAAACTTGAACCAAAGACAACCGGCTGGATGGCCCATGATCAGCCTTTCGCATTCGAAACAGAACTGCGATATGCCACAGGCATCGCAAGGTTTCTACATGGCTCGCCGGCTATACCAGCACTCTACGCCGCACAATCCGGGTACGACATCATCAATGAAATTGGAGTAGAAAGAATTCGAGAGAAGAACATCAGGCAGAGCAATTATCTGATTTCTCTCGCTGAAGAGGCCGGCTTCCAAGTGACCAGCCCGAAAGAATCGTCCCAAAGAGGTGGAACCATCACCATAAGTCTCGAACATGCAGCAGCTATTGCGCGGGAACTCGTCAGGCGCGAGTTTATAATCGATTACCGACCGGGTGCAGGGATTCGCATATCGCCCCACTTCTACACCAGCGACGAAGAGTTAGAGCTCGTTATTAAAGAGCTGAAGAAGATCAACGAAACAAACTCCTACCACGATCACGAAACGATTGGTGCCGCCTTCTGAAAAGTCAGACGCGGACAACCTGATTATCATGACACAGCAATACGGTGATAACGCACCTCTGTCTTACAACAAATACCTGCGAGTCCAGGATTTGATAGAGCTGCAAAACTGTCTTTCTGATCCAGTTCATCACGACGAACTGCTTTTCATAACCATTCACCAAGCCTACGAGTTATGGTTCAAGCAAATCCTGCACGAACTCGACGCAAGTATTGAACTCCTTAATGACGACCGGCTGACGCTGGCTACGCGAGCAATCAATCGCATTGTGGACATCGAAAAGTTGCTTCTGAACCAAATTCATATTCTCGAGAGCATGACTCCGATCAGTTTTCTTTCTTTCAGAGACGAGTTGAATCCCGCGAGCGGCTTCCAATCAATGCAATTTCGGGAGATCGAGTTTTCCTCGGGCCTTAAAGACGAAAGGATCTTGCGAGACTTTGCCACCGATCCTTACGCATCAGAAAGACTACAAAAGCGCTTTGACGCTCCCTCGATCGCGGAGACCTTCTATCGAGCACTTGAGCGCCATGGCTTCAAAGCTCCCGTTGATAAGGATAATAACCAGGCACAAAACACCACGAATTATCACGAGAGAACACAGGCAATCCTTGAGATCCTCACCCATTTCGAAGACCGTTACGAAGAATTTCAATTGGCAGAAGCTTTGATGGAACATGACGAATATTTTTCACTCTGGCGCTCTCACCATATTAAGATGGTCGAGCGAATGGTCGGCGCTAAACGAGGAACCGGCGGGTCAGAAGGAATCGGTTATCTGAAAACAACTCTCGATAAAAAGTTCTTTCCAGAATTATGGGAAGCTCGCACTTACCTCGACACGAAACACCGCGGGAATGAATGCCCATTTGCGGGTAATTGATTGGAGTGCGGCGCCCCCGCGCCGCTTTTTATAGTGGAACAAGATAGACGAAGTGCACCACGCATTCGAGTTAAGCTGGCAGCTCGTTGGGAAGGTGTGCTTTCTCGCGAAGATGCGACGATCACCGATCTAAGTCGGAACGGATGCTTTGTGCTGTCAGGCGGCAAGATTGAACACAAAGAGTTGGTCTGGCTCGAGATCTCGCTGCCCGAGCAAGAGCCGGTATCTTTTTGGGCGGAGGTTGTTGACGCCGCTCCCGAGATCGGGTTTGCAGTTCGTTTTAACTCCAGCAGCGACGAAGACAACGAACGCCTAGCACACTATATTGAGAGTATTTTCGCGACCAGAGGGCCGGAATAGTCAAACGTCTCCTCACCTCCAACATCGAGTTCAAACAATGAGCGTCACTTTTCCCGAGCGGTTCAACATGGCGGATTACTTCCTTTATCACAATGTTGATGATGGTCGGGAAAGTAAGGTGTGCCTCTACTTCGAGGATCGCAGTTGGACTTACGGTGAAACTGTCAGGCTTTCAAACCAGACGGGAAATGCTTTACGCGAACTGGGCATCGAGATGGAGGACCGAGTTCTAATTGCTCTTCCCGATTGTCCAGAATTTGTTTGGACCTGGTTCGGAGCCGCACGCATTGGAGCCGTTATTACGATGGTAAACCCGCTGCTCCCTGCGAGTGACTATAAATACTATCTCGACTACACCAGGGCGCGAGTTGCGGTGATTCATGAATCATTGTTGTCGGCATTTTCAGAGGCAGCTTTATCATCACCATATCTTCGGGCAGTCCTGGTAGTGGGCTCTCAACAACCCCTCGAAGCCGCTCCAGTGATCAAGTGGCAAGGCTTCGAGTCACTCACCTCAAGCTGCGACGTTGAATGTTCGCAAGCTGATACCCGGCGCGACGACATTGCGATCTGGCTTTTTACATCGGGCTCTACAGGGCATCCAAAAGGCGCCGTTCACCTGCAACACGACCTCCCTTTCAATACAGAGGTTTTTGCGAAAGCAACAATGGGAGTTTCCAGTGACGACGTGACGGTTTCTGTCCCGAAACTTTTCTTTGGCTATGCAACTGGCACCAACCTGTTGTTTCCCTTTGCCGTGGGTGGGGCAACTGCGCTGTTCTCAGAACGCTCAACTGCAGAAAAAATGTTCGAAGTGATCAAGCGTTATCGTCCTACAATTCTCACGACTGTACCGACGATGATCAATTCAATGCTCAACATACCGGAAAGCAATTCGCATGACTTGAAGACTTTGAGATTCTGTTATTCGGCGGGTGAGGCCTTACCAATTGAACTCTACGAGCGTTGGACCGAACGCTTTGGAATAGACATCTGCGATGGCATAGGGTCGGCAGAAATGTTCCACATCTACATCACAAATCGTCCCGGCGATATCAAACCCGGAAGCCTTGGCAAAATCGTGTCGGGCTATGAAGCGTGCATTGTGAATGCCGACGGCGAAGAGGTGAAGACTAACGAAATGGGTACGTTGCGTATCAAAGGAGATTCTGCTGCCCTTTGCTACTGGAATGCTCACGAGAAGTCCAAGGAAACTTTTGCGGGTGATTGGTGTACTACCGGTGACCAGTTTCACGTCGACGAGGAAGGTTACTACTGGTATCACGGACGCACAGACGAGATGTTGAAGGTATCCGGAGTTTTTGTGGCCCCGGCCGAGATCGAGAATTGTCTGCTACAGCATCAGGCCGTCCTCGAGTGCGCCGTGGTGGGCCACCAAGCCGAAGGACTAGTCAAACCGAAGGCGTTCATCGTGCTGCATGAACAGTTCTTCGCATCCGCAGAACTCGCAGAAGAGATCAAACAGTTTGTGAAAAGCCAGATAGCGGTCTACAAATACCCTCGCTGGATTGAGTTTGTAGCCTCCCTGCCTAAGAATGACAGAGGAAAGATTGATCGGAAGGTCCTAAGGGCTGGGCCATAATTTGGTGGCGTTTTCTGGAATTGCGTCCTCATCCTCAGTTTCTTATAGCTAGTCGCAACGATGTACCAATTCGGTTGTACTTACGGTTACCCAGAACCTGCGGAGGACTGAACTCGCGGGCCACGACGCCTGATACAGTCGAAACCTCGGTACAGATCGTCACAATAAATAAAAAAGTTGAAACGGCGCATTGGCCCCAGACCAATGCGCCGTTTCACTTTGGGTTGGCTTTAAGATTAACGTCGCCGCTCTAGATCGTAGTCTCTGAGGCGCCGGTACAACGTAGACGGAGAGATGCCCAGGATTTCTGCAGTCTTGCCCCGATGCCAACCGGTTTGTTCGAGCGCTGCAAGAATTTGTTGGCGTTCCACTTCGCGGAGCGAACCTGGGGCCGAAGATGTAACGGGAGCTGCCGCATTTGTGTTAGCCGGGACAGCAGAAGAAACGACAGGCTGAACTAAGGGCAAGCTGACATTCGGCCTTATTACTTCAGGAGGTAACTCCGACAAGGTAATACGTCCATTATTCGAGAGGATTACGGCCCTCTCGAGGCAATTCTTCAACTGCCTCACATTACCAGGCCATCCGTAAGCGCGCAGAGCCGCAAAAGCATCATCAGTTAATACTGGCGGGCTCGTCCCGGCGATCTGCTTCAACAGGTGTTTCGTTAACGGTTCGATGTCTTCCGGCCTTTCACGCAAAGGCGCCAGGCTGATCTGAAAGCCGTTGATGCGGTAGAGAAGATCCGATCTAAAGACCCCATCAGTCAGCACGGCATCCAGATTTCTGTTGGTCGCCGCGACGATCCGAACGTTGACTTCGACCTTTCGGACGCCACCTACTCTGAAAAAGGTGCGCGTTTCGATCGCTCGCAGAAGTTTTGCCTGGAGTTGCGCCGGCAGTTCAGTTACCTCATCCAGAAACAGCGTCCCGCCGTCCGCTAACTCGATCAATCCGAGCTTACGGCCCTTCGCTCCTGAAAAGGCTCCAGCTTCATAACCAAATAGTTCTGATTCCAGGAGTGACTCCTGAAACGCCGCACAGTTCAGATCGACGAATGACGACTCAGCCCTTCCCGACAGACGATGAATTGCGTGGGCCACTAGTTCCTTGCCGGTCCCTGACTCACCGGTGATCAGTACCGAGGCTTCGGATGGTGCCACACGCTCAATCAACCGGATGGCCTCTTTCATCAACTCCGAGACAGATACGATTTCCGGTAATGCCGATTGTCGGGCAAGTTGCTCGCGTAACCGTACATTGTCTACGCGAAGCCGACGTTTGTCCGCAGCTTGCTTAACTCGTATATCGAGTTCATTGATGCTATAGGGCTTTGTCAGATAGTCATAGGCGCCTAACTTCATCGCCTCGACCGCAGTCTCAACGGTCGCCTGGCCTGTTAACATGATCACTTCGGGAGGGTTGGGCCGTTCGTGTACACGACGCAGTAGTTCCATGCCATCGATGCGAGGCATGTTGATGTCGCACAACAACACATCAACATTGCTTTCTTCCAGACGCCGGAGTGCGGCTTCTCCATCCGGAGCCGCCTGCACACGATAACCTAGCCGTTCTAGTTCCTTCTGCAATACGAGGCGTAGGTTGGCTTCGTCTTCTGCAATCAGAATTCTTGCTTGCTGCTGCTCACTCAAGCGGTGATTTCCTCGTTTAGATTAACTGCTGGAAGGGTGATCGTGAACGTAGTACCAACTCCAACCGTCGACTGAACGTCGAGCGTGCCCCCGTGCTCAGTTAAGATACCATAACATACTGCCAGGCCGAGACCCGTTCCATGGCCTACCTCTTTCGTGGTAAAGAATGGCTCAAAAATCTTCGGAAGGTTTTCAGGCGGAATGCCGAGGCCCGTATCACCTACTTCGACCACCACTCGATCGTCCTCATTACGTGCCGTGATACTCAATGTTCCGGTCAGCGTCATAGCGTCCAGTGCGTTAGTTGCCAGGGCGATAACCGCCTGCTGAAGCTGGCCCGAGTCCCCATTAACCAATCGTAAATCTGGAGCAATGTCGATGGCGAACTCTACGGCGGTGTTGCGCTTTTGGTGAGATAACAGACGGGCGGCTGAGCCGATCACATCTGCAAGGTTGACGGTGACATGGGCAGAAGCCCTGGTACGGCTGAAATCAAGCAAGCCCATCGTGATCGACTTACACCTAAAGGCCTCACTTCGAATGAGTCCAAGATAGTCACGCAAATCTTCTAAGGCCGGCGAACCATCGAAGGCGCCTTCATTCATTCGCGACTCAAGCGATTCGGCACAAGCGGAGATCGTTGCCAAAGGGTTGTTGATTTCATGGACCACACCGGCGGCGAGTCTGCCAACGGCCGCCAGTTTTTCTGCCCGAGCGACGGCGCGGTTCGCTTCAACTCGATCGGTCACTTCCTCACCCACAGTAATCACGTGAGTCACCTTGCCACTGGTATCGGCCCACATCGGAATCTTGCTGATCAACCAATACCTGACACCTTTAGGAGAAGGAGTTTCCTGTTCGATGCGTTCAATTTCGCCACTTTCAAAAACTCTTGAGAACTCCTGCTGCAGCACCTCCCTTGGCTGGCGCGTCAACACATTAAAAACGTTTTGGCCCAACGCTGTCCCTCGGGGAATACCCAACTCTCCCAACTCACGGTTCCGGTTCCAGGCAACAACTCTGTACTGACGATCGATGGCGTATAACGAAAGCGGCAAGCTGTCGATGATCGCCTCGATGAACCTTCTTTGAGTCTCAGTTTCTGCAGTTCTCTTTTCGACTTGCCTCGCAAGATTGAATGAGGTCTCCTGGGCCGCCTGGTAGAGTGAACAAATATGCGCTGCCAGTGAGGTTTGCTGAGCGGCCGCGTCAATCAAACGTCTTTCGGCATCGCTGCAATTTTCCCGATGATCAAAAGCGACAATCAACGCTCCTTTGGCACGACCCGCAAATCGCAACGGGGCAACGTACTCGGCCTCATGAACTTCGTCAGTCAGGAAAAACCGAGACGGATCAGTCAACAAGAGAGAGCTTGCAGACTCGTTCGAACGAAGCCAGTCCTGTAGGACCACACGGTTCAGGAGAGATGGATCATCGGCGCTGCCTTCTCGATCAAACACACAAGCTGCGTGCTTGTCCCGTCCCACGGTAACGTAGGCTGCACACAAAGACGCGTCCGTCTCTTCGTAGGTGGCTCCAGCCACGCGACGGACCAGCTGTTCAGGTTCGAGCGCGCGCAGTAAACCTCGACCGACATCGCTCAAAAATCTGAGCTCGCGGTTAGTCCCAATTAAGGCCCACTCGCGCTGCGACATTCGCACGTGTAGACCAACTCGAGACAGGAGCTCACCTGCGGTGGAAGGTTTGGTGATGTAATCATCGGCCCCGGCATTGAAAGCCTGGACCTTACGGGACTCATCGTCACTTTCGGAGAGCGCGATGATCGGCAGTTTACCGGTCGAAGGTTGCGAGCGGAGCAATTTACAAAGCGCCAGGCCATCAACTCCCGGCAGCTCGAGGTCGAGAGTCACCAGGTCACAACGAACACCCTTTAAGACGCGTAAGGCCGAAGCTGCCTCGTTCGCAGTAACGACGCGGTAAGAGGCATGCTCGAAGATATCCCGAAGTCGATCTCGACTAGAGGGATCGTCGTCCACAATTAGCAAGGTGGCGCTTGGATTTTCGGCGGGAACTGCCATGCTTTCAGTCGTAGCCGCGATTCATGGGGGTAACCCCAAAGGCGAGCAAATTCCAAAGGGGAATGACACGGCAGAGAAGCGTGTCTAGACTCGATTGAAAGCGATGAGCAAGCAGGATGTCAAGAATTTACTTTAGAAAGTGGATCTCGGCAGTACATTAGCTAGTTAACGACGGAAATGGACGCCTTTATCCGGTCGCGGTCATACGATTAACACGAGGTTCGGCTGCTGCTTGACCTTCAGATGGTCCAGCTTGAGCAATTTGGTGCAATGACTTGACCTTGTACATTTCACCGTCAGCAGTGGCTATCAGTTGGTCAAGGGTCTCTCCATCGGTGTTGAAGGTCGCGGTCCCGATGCTAATCCCGACCCGTGCAAAACGATTTCTTCCCAACGATAGACTAAATTTCGACACGGCAGACTCAATTCGTGCGCAAAGCTCCTGAACTTGAGAGCCCGCGATTTCCTGGACCAGCGCTATAAACTCGTCACCACCGCAGCGTGCCAAAAAGTCGTACTCCCGCAACTGTCCGTGAATGATGTTGGCAACTTCTCGTAACATCTTGTCGCCAACTTTATGGCCAAAGCTATCGTTGACTTTCTTGAATTCGTCCAGATCGAGCATCAATACCTGGAACAGCCGATCACTGCGACGGGCGCGAGCAGCCTCTTCATCAAAACGCAAGGCGAGGTACCTGGCGTTAGGTAAGCCGGTAAGCGGGTCAGTTAAAGCGTTCGACTCAGCCTGGGCATGTTGCATAGCATTCCAAAGAGCATCAGACGCAAGCAGAGTAACCGTTTCGAGTAGGCGCATGTGGTCGTCGTTATACCGATCCAAGTCAGTCGAGTAGACCGAAATAACTCCAATCAAGACCTCATCTTTGAAAAGAGGTAAGGCAGCCATGGAGCGATACTTCACGCCAGCCTCAGGATTCAGATCGCGGAAATCCAAACTTGGATGAAGATGGTTTACAGCGGTGCGATTGATGAGAGCAATGCCAGACACTCCTTCGCCCGGTGCGATCGATCTGCCAACAAACTTTTTCGCGTTCTTTCCGGCAACGTGTCGGACAGTCGCATACCCCTTTTCTTCTTCATAGAAATAGACCACACAGGTGTCGAATGGGACGACGTGGCCGATCTTGTCGACCAGGATATCCAGGGTGTGCTCAACACTTAATGAGGTTCCAAAGGTGCGAGCTATTTCGTAGAGCGAATAGACCTCACGATGCGCTTTCTTGATCTGATCATAAGCCATGAACGCGCCGAACTCCCTCGTTTGGGTTAGGTCGACATAGCTGAGTTCAATCGGTTCTGACTCGGGGCTGTTGTCTGCTTTCGTGTTCAACCCCAGCGCAGTGATTTCCGTTTCAAAACGCGGCAAGTGCTTAAGGAACTCTCGAACAACTCCCGGATCAAAGTGCGCCCCAGCGCCGCGTCGCAATAGGGCGATAGCTTCTTCGCGTGTCATTCCGCGACGAAAAGGTCGATCTTCACGGACAGAATCAAAACAATCAACCACCGAAATAATGCGAGCGGTGATCGGTATCTCCTCGCCTTTCAACTGATCAGGATATCCGCCGCCGTCCCATTGCTCGTGATGATTCCGTACGATTGGAATGACGGGATAGGGAAATTCAACCCGGCTCAGTATCTGCGCGCCTACTACCGTATGAATTTTCATCTTCTCGAATTCGGCGGGGGTCAACCGTCCGGGCTTGTTCAGGATATGTGGTGGAACCGCAAGCTTGCCAATGTCGTGTAGCAGGGCACCAGATTTAAGTGCGGCTATCTCTGGGTCTGATAGACCAAAAATCTCGCCCATGCCGGCGGCGTAATGTTGAACGCGCCGCACGTGGCAGTGACTGGTTTGGTCCTTTGCATCGATTGCTGTTGCAAGGGCTTCGGCGGTGGCGAGGTGCAATTGACTGAGAAGTTCTATTTCACGATTTTTACTTTGCAGTCGAGAAACACCGCCGCGATAGATTAGATAGGCCGAAACTATGACGACCGGAGCTAGCAGTACGTAACTGTAGAAAGCGCTATAGACAATGCCATAGCCCATGCCGGTGATTAGCGCACCTAACAGCATGGTCCAAGAGATTAGAAGTTGATTTGCGTGCCACCAGTCAAAGACAAAGCCTCTGATTAAGGAAACGACTTGTCGGTCATGAATATCAGGTGGCGAACGTAACTCCATCATAGTTGGGAGAAAGACAAAGTGATTATCTGCACCTCAGGTGCGCCGGAGACGTCAAACTGGGAGCAACTCAGTTTCGTCTCCGGCAAAGTTGGGCAAGTGGCGGCCTGGGGAAACCGCCGTGCTGGGTGAGATATGCTTGATCAGAAATGATGACCAAGCTTGGTTTATCAGAGAACTGTGCGGCTTCGGACCCGTGCGGCGAGCCCGCGAAGCTAAGCTTCACAGCCGCACTTTCCCTATTGTCAACTCGCGTGCCGTACTCCTCAGGCCGCAATTAATTGCAGAACTCCTTATAGAACTCTTCTAATTCTTTGCCAGACGGGCCTGCCACCTCAGGGCTTTGAGCATTTTGACAGGTCAGATTGAATTTTCGGTCAATACGATTTAAGAGGGAGACGAACGCTTTGTGTGAAGGTTATCGGCTTTCAGCGAGGTTGCGATTAATCGCGTGGCGTGAGAGAAACTGTGATTAGAATAATCAATTTCATTCAGTCACTCGAAAGCGTTCATTCGAAACGGCGCCGAACTTTTAGATGCTAACTTCTCGGAAGAAAAAACCTACTGCCTTTCAATCGGTGGGGTATGTCGAACTGCTTAAGAATAATCGCAGCTTCAGACAACTCTGGTTGGGACAAGTCGTCAGTCAGATGGGTGACTGGTTCGACACTATTGCTCTTTATACAATAATCCTCCAACTAACCGGCTCTGGACGTGACATTGGACTGCTGCTGGTCGCGCGATTTGTCCCGAGTTTCCTGTTTGGGCCGCTATCTGGCGTCGTTGCTGATCGTTTTAGCCGACGCTCAATAATGATCATCTCCGATCTACTGCGCGCAGTTGTAGTTCTGGGGTTTCTTTTTGTTAAAAGAGCAGACCAACTCTGGATCATATACGTCTTGACTGTTTTTCAACTCGGACTTTCGACTTTCTTCGAGCCGGCAAAGACTGCTGCAATACCGTCGATTGTAGAGGATCGGGAGCTAGTCACTGCTAACGCCATTTCTTCAGTCACCTGGTCAGTCATGCTCACACTTGGAGCAGCTATTGGCGGCTTGATCACCGGATGGTTTGGCACTAACGCTGCATTTATACTCGATGCCTTCAGCTACCTACTGTCGGCCGCATTGATTGCGAGTATCAAAGTTCCTAAAAGAAAGAAACGCGCCCGTCAGAAACTTTCTCTTGGAAGAGTCCTGGGCGTGACTGAGACTCTTGAGGGGGTCTCATACGTAAAGAGCAGACCTCGCGTGCTGGCTTTGTTGCTGGTCAAACCAGCCTGGGGCTTAGGCGGCGGAATCCTTACACTATTACCAGTATTCGGCGAACGGATCTTTCCAGTTGGTAAAAGCGCAGCCACCGGTATCGGAGTTTTATTCGCGGCCAGGGGCATCGGAACTGCTGTTGGTCCAATAGTCGCTCGTCGCATAGCGGGAGAAGGAGAGACTCAAATCGAGACTTCGATTGGTGTCGCTTTCATAATAGGCGGCATCTTTTATATAGCGTTTGGAAACGCAGTCGGGTTTGTTTTTGCATTAATAGTCCTGGGTATCGCACACTGTGGCGGCAGCATTTTATGGGTCTTCTCTACCGTTCTTTTACAGCAATCTGTCCAGGACAATTTCCGCGGCAGAGTTTTCGCCGCTGAATTGGCCTTACTGACGCTTACTATGGCAGCGTCCAACTATGCAACCGGTGAGTTTCTTGACCGACTTCATTATTCACCTCGTACTGTAACGACAGCCATTGGAATCTTTTTTTTACTGCCCGGAATTACCTGGTTTCTGACACGACGATGGTGGGATAAAACCGAGCCGGTGAAACGAACGACGAGGAGCGAAACAGACGAGAAGAGTGCTTCGGTGATTCATCAATCCATTGAGAGAGAACTGAAAGAGGATGCGACATAAACTCGGGATCATGGGGTCCGCGGCAGAGAGTGGCAGACCGGATGTGGGTACGGCTTTGACCGAGGCTGCGGCTAATCTTGGCCGGGCAATCGCCTCACATGAGATCATTCTATTAACCGGAGCGACTACCGGAATTGTCTACCTGGTTGGTAAGACTGCCCACGATGCAGGCGCGTTTCATATCGGAGTTTCACCCGCAAGCAATCAGAATGAGCACGAGCAACTCTTTAAATTGCCTGTTGACGCATGCGACTCAATTATCTACACAGGATTTGGCTTGAAGGGTCGAAATGTAGTGTTGGTACGTTCCTGCGATATCGTCATTTTTATCGCTGGAGCCATGGGTTCACTGAATGAGTTTACGATTGCTCACGATGAGGGGAAGATCATCGGGTGCCTGAAAGGTAGTGGTGGAGTCGCAGATGAGGCAGACTATCTATTGAGTAAATTCGCCCGGAAGCAAAAGGCTGAGGTTTTTCAGAATTCGGATCCTGAGAAATTGATTTCTCAATGCCTTGGAGTGTTGAAAGATATTAGCAACCCACTGTAAAAGAGAGTTTTTATGGAACTTGGATTAAAGAATCGTGTGGCGCTGGTTGCGGCAGCAAGTCAGGGTATTGGTTATGCTTGTGCTCTAGACCTGGCACGTGAAGGGGCTCGCGTTTTCCTTTGCTCACGCAACGCGGAACGCGCCAGCCAGGCAGCCAGGAAGATTCACGAGGAAACTGGCGCAACTGTCGCCGGAATTGCCGCTGATATAACTAACGATGCCGCAGCTGAAGCTTTTGTAGCGCTGGCCAAAGAACAAGCCGGAACGATCGACGTGTTAGTAACTAACGGAGGTGGACCGCCGGCGGGGGTTTTCGATGATGTCGATGTTCGAATACTGCGTGAAGCATTCGAGTTGACAGTCGTTTCGGCCATACGGATGGCCAAACTTGTGCTACCAACCATGAAGCAGCAAAAGCACGGTCGGATCATTAACATCACCTCAATGGCAGTTAAACAACCGATCGACGGACTTCTATTATCAAATACGATGCGAGCTGGCCTAACTGGATGGTCCAAAACTCTTTCAAATGAAGTCGCCCAGGACAACATAACTGTTAACAATGTGGCGCCCGGTTACACCTTAACGGAACAGCAGCACGAACATGCAATCACGCGAGCGCGCAAACTCGGAAAATCGAAAGAGGAAATGCTGGCCGTGTGGGCGGCGCAAGCTCCAATAAATAGGCTCGCAAATCCTGAAGAGATTGCCGCGGCGGTAACATTTCTGGCTTCCGACCGAGCTTCCTATATCACTGGGATAACGCTTCAGGTTGATGGCGGGTGGAGCAAAGGTTTGCTTTAAACCGGGCACTCATAAAGTATGTCGTCAAAAAATGGACCGAATTCCGTTACAGCTCTACATGCCGGAGAAGATCTTCCCGTAACCGACTTAGATAATCCTGCCTGGAAACTTTGCGAAACGGCCCATATTGGGCGGCTGTGGTCTGGCGATAGGGCCCGCTCAGAACGTCATGCCAAGGTTGCGATTATTTGGACCAGGCAATCGTTGAATGTTCGATTCATTTGCTCGCAACACGAACCACTCGTAGTCAGCGAACATCCAGTAACAAACTCAAAAACGTTGGGGCTCTGGGATCGAGATGTGTGCGAGATATTCGTTGCGCCGAACCCACGGAATATTTGGCACTACTATGAGTTCGAAGCTGCGCCTAACGGAGAATGGATTGATCTTGGTCTCCAGATTACGGGAGCGGGCCGAACAACAGACTGGAACTTTGCCTCGGGTATGACCACAGCGTCGTCTCTACTTGGCCAAACCCTGACGGTGAGTATTCGTATTCCATGGAGTTCGGTCATACCCAGACCTGAACCTGGGGAAGAGTGGCGGATTAATTTGTTCCGCTGCGTTGGACCGGAAGACCCGGAGCGTTACCTGGCCTGGCAGCCGACTGGAACACCGGAACCCAACTTCCACGTCCCGGAAGTCTTTGGACATCTGAGGTTTGCGTGAGTTTAATCGAGCGGACGGTGATGTAATAATCGTTTGAGGTAATCGCCGAACTTAACCCGGTCAGTGTCGCTCATTTCCATGATGCGAACACCTACTACATAGCCACTTTCGTTTGCATCTTCTTCCAAGCTTTCGTAGCGCACGGGTGCGACGGTCATCTGTACTTGACCAGTGGGCAGTTCCAGGTTGAGATGCAGTCGACGCTCGACACCGGCAACGTAATGCTCACCAATTCTAATCGCCGGTACGACGAGGGCCAGTCCCGTTACGCTGACATCGAGTGTGTGACCATTTAAGCTTGGCAGGCGTCGGGAACCATTTGAATTTACTCTGGGGTCCCCGAGGCTGAGGGTGAACTTAAGCCGTGCCTGGGCACGCTTGGACCGCCGGCGGTTTCCAATAAACCGGCGCAATCGGGACACGATTCTTCGAGGCAATTCCGACATAAACTACACCGAAAGTGTCATCGGACCAGGAGGAAGGGCTCAGTCGGGAGGCACAGGTCTCGCAAAATCCATTCTAGAGAACCCAGAGCGTAAGGCGCAATAGGTATTTAAAGCCAGGCACGATTGCTCGGGCGAACAGCCAGCCGTCCGCCAATCATGGTAAAGGTATTAGGAAACAAGCTATCTGACGCGCTAATTGCTCAGGGTTTAGGGGAAATGGGCTTACCGCCATTATCACCACTACGCACGCCCGTAGCGTCGAGATAGAAAGAGAGCCTGCCGCTGTGGCCGTACTGGACCGGTTCCGCCGTTGCATACCATGATTTTCCATCAGCCGATCGATTCACTTGAAAACGGTATCCGGTTGAAGCCGGGGTTTCAATGTCCTTAGGTATTAAGCCGGCGGCGATAAGTTCAGCCAGAGATGCAAACTTCCCATCATGTTGTTGACCATAAACAACCTGAACCAGAGAGATACGAGTCAACATGTCCTGGACCACACTGTGGTGAGTATTGATCCTCGCTTCAAAAAAGAATTGTTTGCCGGCTTTCTTGACGAGTTCGAAACTGTCGCGGTCACCGACTAGCCAGACATCATTCATCTTGATTAACGTGGCTGGCTCAACCTTGTCCTTGCCATCTGCGTCCAGGACCTTTATGAAGACTGAGGCAACATCACCGCTTACCTGCTCGCCTGTTATTTCGACTTTCTCGGGGATCTTTTCGCTCACCGCCACCGAGAGATTCTCGAAGTCGGGTTTGAAATCGTCGAACTCTTGTTGACTGAGGCCGTCGATCGCGGGCTTGTAGATCGACATATTAAAGGCCTCGCGAAACTTCTTATCTCGAAGTGCTTTGTAGAACTCGCGCACAGTCTCAGTTGGTGTGCGCGGAGATTGTGAGTTGACGGCAATCGATGATGAAAACATTGCCACGACGGCTAGTGAGAGTAAGAAAACGTTGAAATTTGAGATTCTTTTCCGCATTGAAAGTTCTAACCTGGATTATAGAAAGGCGCGCCGTTCGAAAGCGGCGCGCCTGGATTAAAGATTGGAAAGTCGCATCAATGATGAACTAATTACGCTTGGCCTTTGGCGCGAGAAGCACCTCTCGTCCAACAAGGTAGAGCACGATCATCAGTACAACGAAAGGTATCATTGAAAGGAGATCGGCCCAGGGCCCTTCGAAGAAGGGATTATGTGCTTTTGACCAAGCCTCAATCAAGTCGCTCCTGTCCTTCCAGACACCGGCAAAGAACGCTATAAAGACCGCAGCCAAGGCGCCTCCGGCGATGTAGCCAGATGAAAGTAATACGCCGGGGCTCTTGTCAGTTTCTGCAATAAACTCCTCTTCTGACAGTTCTTTGCCCTTGAGTTTATTGCGAAGGTACTTATCAACCAACCAGCGAATCATTCCGCCCAGGAAAATAGGACTAGAAGATGAAAGTGGCAGATAAACTCCAACTGCGAAGGCCAGTGATGGAATCCCCGACATTTCCAGCACTATCGCTATCATCACACCGAGAAGCACTAGCCCCCACGGCAACTGCTGGTTGAGGATGCCCTTGATGATATACGACATGAGTGTGGCTTTGGGGGCGTCGTACTTAAATACCGATGAGGTGCTGTTCGGAAGCGTACGATGTGTTCCATTGATGCCGGGATCTACGTGGTAAACAGGCACACCCTGGTCATCGACCAAATATTTCCCCGGAGGTCCGTTCTGTTCCTCAATTTTATGCCAGGTTCGATAAGCTTTTGTATCTGATCGTGCCTGAACACCTTCAATTCGTTCCGCTGGTCCAAGAGCACTCATATCAGCTCGTAGGTCTGCCGGAAAGTTTCTTTCGACCTTTAGCTTAACTTTACCGGAGCTATCAACCAGGTATTCGCCTGGATCCAAACCCGCAATTGCGTTGGCGCCGGCTTCATTCTTGAGAACACGATAACTGCCATGATCCGGTGGCTGCGTAGTTTCGGTGAACGGAGTCAGCGAAGCCTGTTGGGTCGCCTCTAACTGAACATCCTTCTCTACAAAGCCAAAGCTGGTCTGTGGAACATAGACTGTGCTTTCGGAATTGAGTCGCAGCAAAATTGGTCCCAGTATCAAGGCGGAAGCGAGGGCGCCAACAAGTATCGCTATTTGCTGATACTTAGGAGTCGCACCTACTAAAAACCCGGTCTTTAAATCCTGTGAGGTGGTACCGCCGTTGGACGCCGCTATACAGACAATACCTCCAATTGAAAGTGCTGTGACGTAATAGGCCGGACCAGTCCAACGAACGATCAGGAAGATAAGACAGGTGAGCAGTAAAGTAGCAACCGTCATTCCTGAGATTGGGTTTGAAGAAGAACCAATTTCACCAGTCAGCCGAGATGAGACCGTCACAAACAAGAAACCAAAGGCGATAATCAAGATCGCCCCCAGAATATTAAACTGCAGGTGAAGTTGTGGTAACAGAACAATCACACCGATAAGCGCCAAAACACCTCCGACAACAACCTTCATAGAAAGGTCTTGGTCGGTCCGCGGAACTCCACGCGCTGCGGCTTGGCCACCTCGTAAATCGCTAAGGCCGCCCTTGAGTCCATGCCAGATTGTCGGCAGTGACCGGAAAAGGCTGATAATTCCCCCGGCCGCAACAGCACCAGCACCAATATAAAGGACGTAAGCACCGCGGATTTCATTGGGCCCCATCTCAGCGATGGGTACAGTTCCTGGAGGCAAAACCTTCGTCATTCCTTCGCCAAAAAACTTGATGGCCGGAATCAAGACCAAATAAGCGAGCACGCCACCGGCACACATGATCGAGGCGATACGTGGTCCAATAATGTAACCAACGCCCAGTAATGCCGGAGAAATCTCCGCCGCAAGCGATCCGGCCTTGAACGGAGCGCCAAAGACTTTCTGCGGCGTATCTTTCCAACCTTTAAACGCCGCCATGGCAATTTGGTATACGAGCCCTATTCCAAAACCAGTGAAAATGGTCGTGGCGCCTGACGCACTTTCGTCTGTCGCTTGCGTTGCTTTATAGACAGGATCTGCAGCCGCTCGTGACTCATCGGAAGCGCCTGCCTTCAAAACCTCCGCGCACGCTGTGCCTTCAGGGTATTTCAAAACTCCATGCTGCTGAACGATCAAAGCTCGTCGTAAGGGGATCATCATCAAAATCCCCAGTAGACCACCGAGGACTGCGACCAACATCACTCGCGTAAACTCGAGATCAAAACCAAGGATCATGATGGCGGGCATAGTCACACCGACACCAAACGCAATTGATTCACCAGCAGATCCAGCTGTCTGCACAATATTGTTTTCTAGAATCGTGGCGTCGCGGAACCCAACCTT
>DATIBX010000414.1:0-3340 GCA_035457105.1 Pyrinomonadaceae bacterium | reverse complement strand
GTCAGGTGCTGGGGGCGCAGATTTGAAAGCGCGCTTACAGTTTCCTTCTCACCTTTTTGTTTCTTCTTAGAGGTCGCGTCGGACTCCTTCTGTTCTAAACGAGGATAGACCGCATTATTGGTTCCTTTCACAAAGCGCTTGTACTTTTCGTCGCCCTGCAAAACAGCAACGGCAAATCGCTCACCGTCCGAGGCCATCTGTGCGATTTCAACTATCGTGAATTGAAGTGTCAAATAGATCTTACCGGGTCTCTGCAGGATCAAGTTGCCGTCAACCTGCCGATACTTCTCGGCAATACCAACCGACGCAAACGAAGTATCTTCAAACTGTATGTCGACCTTGCCATGGATGGAGTTCACCGCTGCAAGCCGATTGACTGTGTCGATCAACTGGGATTTCGTCGCGTTTTTGAGGGGTAGGAGTTGCGGGACCTGAACCTTCTTTCGAGCCCCAAATAGACTGCAACCAGTCGTGCTTGTGATGACTGACAGTACTGCGAGTAACAGCAAAAATCGGGTATTGAAAATTTTGGCGTTGAGAAATTTGGGCATCAAAAAAGCCTTAAGGCGCAAATAATACGTCAAACGCCAATCAATCACGAACTTAGACGTTCAACCTAACAAACGAAACTTTTTGTTGTCAACGACCTGCCTTTAAAGAGTTCCTCGAATCCCAATTACGATTCATGCTAATCAAGCTCCAGAGGAGGCTTGTCAAACTTCGCTCTTAGCCGATTGATAGTCCTTGTTATCTCCTGCCTGCTTAACAACTTCCGTTCCAGTGAAGTCTTGCCTGGAAAATCCAGGAGCATGACGCCCAAAAGTACCGTTAGGAGACCCTGGCCAGGGACCCCCGGCAACGACAGTACTATGCCAATAGCAACCAGGAGGATGCCAAGAATATTCTTCCCAATTACTTTTGCGGCATTCAGAGCAGGTCTCGGGCCAGACCAAAACTCTACGTGATGTCCTTTCTTAAAATGGTCAGCGGGAAGCTTTACGAGGATGAATGAAACGATTGCCAGGTTGAAAGTGAACGTGACAACAAAGATCAGAACACCGATAAGGGCACTGCGCCAGGTGATGAACTGTACCAACTCCGCCAGGAAATCCATCATCATCAACATGCGTCAGACAAATTCGCTCCTGGCATTTTTCAACTCACCAATTAAGCCTTCAACCGTTGTCTTCGCCGTACCCTGCAGCTGAAAGTCTGGTTGCTCCGCTACGACCCAAAACTCGTCCAGCCCCCGAGCGCCAGCCCGCTCAAGTGCAAGCACCTGAATCAAAAGATCGATTACATCCGCTGCCTTTACTAATCTGGCCTCCAGACTCTCTCGATACTCGTATTCTTCGTATAGCCTCTGATAGACAGCTGCGCTTGTCAGGGAAGCGACAATGTCATTGAAGGCGTTTTGCTCAGCTTGCTTTCTAACATCAGCTCCAAAGTATAGAGTCCCCGTTCTGGGCATGTCTCCTACTCGGGCTTCGGACCAGTCATGAAGAAGTGCAATCCGAATCACCTTCTCAACATCAACTTCCACGCCTTCCCTTCGTACTTCGTCGGCAATCATCATTGCCGTCACTGCCACACCAAATGAATGTGCTCCAACCGATTCAGTTCCGTTGGGAAGGCCTCGCAGCGTCCAACCAGTTCGGTCCAAACGCTTCAAGCGTTGTAGTTCAACTAAAGTGGAAAGCATCTCCGACATTGCTGCGTACTTTAACACGATAGAGAAGAACAGCTCGTGTGCACCGCCAGTTTTGATGGCGTTGATGAAAAATTTGAAGATGTAAAGATGAGTGGTTACAGATGTACCGAAAGGGGAATGATTGAGAGACTGACTAAATCGACGACCCGGATTAACGACAGGGCGAATGCTCGCAGCCGCAGCCGATCTCAGCTACACCAGACCTCTCGGCGTTCTCGCAGTACTCGCTACAGTATTTTTCATCCGGATCTGTCACGCAATCACAAGTTGGGTGCCCACACTTGCGTTCATTGTCTGCCATTGTTCTAACTCCCATGGATCGATAAGAACTGTAAGTATGCTAGAACTCGACAATACGTGGGTCAAGCCGGTTACGGAACCGCACTCACGATTATGGTGCGTTGCTTATTACTCGCACTGATCGTTAATGGCTTGTCCAACTGAAGTGGATGTTGATCACCATCAATCGCAATTATCAATTTGGCTGCATTAAGGTTTGATGGCAAAACGACGCGAGGTATCAAACTAGTTGCAACAATCCTCCAGGTGGTCGCAGAGCAACGGATTCGTACTCCAGGCGTGTCAGTCTCAAAGGATTCGCCAGGGGCTAATACCTCCGCTTTGAAAACACTTTCACCACACCGAATACCAGAGTTGTCATAAAACGTCACAACACCCGAAACCAGGGAGAAAGAAATCGAACCAACGTTGCGAATGACCATACGCGTATTAGTTACTGGTGCATCCGGTGCTCCATTGAGTGATGTTGTTAGCAACTTCGCTTCCAACACTCCCGCACCACTGGCGTCTAGCGCGATCGCAGGCTCGTTCAATGACACCCTTTTTTCAGCAGGTGTCGCGGGTTCCTGCGCAATTACGGCTGGTGCAACTAACAGCATCACTAGAAGTGCAAATTTAGTCATAGCATTGTCCTCTTAACTTTCGGGTTAGTCAGTGGTTCTAGCATACATCAGCTGATCGATCGTTTGTTTATCCTTGGTAACACTCTTTGTTAGCCGTCCTTCAAGTTTGTAGCCTGCCTTTTCCAGCACTCTCGCTGAAGCAAGGTTCCATTCAAAAACGTGTGCGAACAATCTGCAGAGATCAAAATTGGCAAACGCATAGTCGCTGACTGCCACCAACGCCTGCGTCATGATTCCCCGTCCCCAAACTTGTTCGCCCAGCCAGTAACCAATTTCGGCCGAGCGATAACCAACATCTGGCTGAATGGAAAAACCAATTCCACCAACAGCTTCGTCACCCACCGCTATGGCAAAGTTTGTTTCGGGCTTTGAGCCAACCACTATCTCTAACCAATTACGAGCGTCGTTCTTTGTGTACGGATGCGGGAAACGATCGCGCAGGTTGATCCATACGTTACGGTTGTTCGCATGATGCACGATTGAGTCGCGATCGCGCCAGGCCCAACTACGAACAACACAGGATGGCAAAACTAGTTGCATGTCATCACGCTGCTTGTGGCCGAGATGATACCACTCGCGGTAGTACGGCAGCGCCGCGCGGCATTACATAACACTCCTGCCAGTGATTCAACTTGTCGAGTGCTATATCAAGACTCGCTGATGGCTCCATGTGCATCTTCTTAACATCGTCAGGCGCAAGGTTGGA
>DATIBX010000413.1:0-15343 GCA_035457105.1 Pyrinomonadaceae bacterium | reverse complement strand
CCGGATGGCACACTCGATTTTGGACCTGAATTCAGATCATCGTGCGCGTTGAGTTCATCATCCGGTCGCTTCGCTCGCGGTACCGTAAGAGCGGCGCAACATGATCAGAACATAGAGCAGGGCTTTGTCCGGGGTATAGCTCAAATTGGCAGAGCAGCCGCCTTATAAGCGGTATTAGCGCCAGATCAGCGCAAGGTTCTGGGTTCGAGTCCCAGTACCCCGAAATTCCGGGATGGTGTAAGCAGGCAGCACATTGGACTTTGAATCCAAAGATGAGGGTTCGACTCCTTCTCCCGGAGCCATCGGGCTTAAATCCTGGACGCACAAATATTGTGGGATGGTGTAACTGGTAACACGCTGCGCTCTGAACGCAGAAATGGAGGTTCGACTCCTTCTCCCGCTGCCATCTGGCCTCATTTTGCTAAGCCGGCTTGCCTCTTAGGAGATTTCCTCATCCCACTGCGCAACTTTCCCCAGTCATTGCTCACGAGTCTCCTTTTTTGGCCATAAACCCGCACCTACGTCCCGGCATATCTGTTGCACATACTCCGGTTCAAGAGGCGGTTGAAAGTCAGCCGCGAAAGGTCTTGTCAACTGATTGCCGCAGAGAAAGTGAGGTGGGCCATGACGAAAGATGACCGCGATATTCTCGAAATCCTTAAAAATGAATTGGACTTCGTCGAAAAGGGCGGATATGGCAGGTCCGTTCGCACTCCATGGCAGCCCAAATCAGTTCTGCAGGATTCTCTGACCTGTATCAATTACGGATATCCGTACCGCGCTCACTCTTGCAATGAATGTCGGCTGATTGACTACGTCACTCCCGAACATCAAACGGAGTCAATTCCTTGTCACTTCATTCCGCTCAATGAAAGCGGTGAAACGATCGACTCATTGGAGGTCGAAGACAACGAAGCCAAACTAGAAAGGAAGGTTAAAGAATGGCTTCGCAGCAGGATTCATCAGATCGAAGAGGAGCGCAGTAATCAAGCCATTGCCGGATGCCCCTGATGGAAGTCAAAAAATAAAACCGCAGCGTATTTATTACATATCAGCATCGCTGGCTACGGCATTCTACTTAGGCATCCGGCTACGATTTTAGTTGAGGAAAGAAATGTGACTTGAACGGAAGTCTTCCCAGATATCGAGCGGCAATAGTGCTTGATCCTGACGCCGCAGGCGGTTGTTTTTCGATCCACCGTCTGCGGCGTCTTTCCTAGAAGGTTCATGAGGCTGTGAGTGCAATGAAAGATCAATTCTTAACTATTGATGGCAACGAAGCGGCTGCTTACGTCGCTTATCGAACGAATGAGGTGATAGCGATTTACCCGATTACCCCTTCATCAGCGATGGGTGAACTCTCTGATGCTTGGGCCGCATCTCACCAGAAAAATATCTGGGGTATGACGCCAGTCGTGCGGGAGATGCAATCCGAAGGTGGCGCCGCAGGAGCCGTTCACGGAACACTGCAAACTGGGTCATTGACAACCACCTTTACGGCCAGCCAGGGATTACTCCTGATGATCCCAAACATGTTCAAGATTGCCGGCGAGCAGACCAGTTCGGTGTTCCATATCGCCGCCCGCTCGATTGCCACTCACGCTCTTTCGATATTTGGCGATCACAGTGACGTGATGGCCGCTCGTAGTACGGGCTGGGCGATGCTTTTTGCGAATTCCGTACAGGAAGTAATGGATTTCGCGTTGATTTCCCAAGCCAGTACGCTCCGCGCCCGAGTCCCTTTTCTTCACGTGTTCGACGGCTTTCGCACCTCACACGAAGTGATGAAAATCAAAAAACTCTCGGACGATCAGATTCGCGCGATGATCGATGACGATCTGATTCGCCGGCATCGCGAACGGGGCCTTTCGCCGGATCATCCTGTAGTTCGCGGAACCGCGCAGAATCCCGATGTATTCTTTCAATCAAGAGAACGGGGAAATTCGTTCTACCTGGAAACTCCAGCAATCGTTCAGGAAACGATGGACCAACTGGCCCAGTTAACTGGCAGACAGTACCGATTATTCGACTATGTTGGAGCGCCTGACGCTGAACGAGTAGTAATTCTGATGGGCTCTGGTTGCGAGACTGCTCAAGAGACGGTTAATAAATTGATTGAAAGTGGCGAAAAGGTGGGTCTGCTTAAAGTAAGACTGTTCCGGCCTTTTTCAGTAAAGCATTTTATCGAAGCATTACCCGCCACTACTCGTGGTATCGCTGTGTTGGATCGGACCAAGGAACCGGGAAGTATTGGTGAACCTCTCTACCAGGATGTGGTGACTGCGTTAAATGAAGCGATGACGGAGGGGAACTCGCGACTCGAATCCATGCCTCGTGTGATTGGCGGACGTTACGGGCTCTCGTCGAAAGAATTCACTCCATCGATGGTCAAGGCTGTTTTTGACGAGCTCAAACAGACCACGCCCACAAATCACTTCACCATTGGAATCAATGACGATGTAACGTTTACCAGCCTACCGTATGACACTTCGTTTGATACTGAACCTGTGGAACAAGTCAGGGCTGTGTTCTGGGGATTGGGAGCTGACGGAACAGTTAGTGCTAACAAGAACTCAATTAAGATCATTGGTGAGGAAACTTCCAATTTTGCGCAGGGCTATTTCGTCTATGACTCGAAAAAGTCTGGCGCCATGACTGTCTCTCACCTCCGCTTTGGTGCCACCCCTATTCAGAGTGCTTATTTGATCAGCCGGGCGAATTTTATTGGCGTACATCAGTTTGACTTTTTTAGTCGTTACGACGTGCTCGCGACGGCAACTGAGGGTTGTACTCTATTGATTAATAGTCCCTACAAGGGAACAGAGCTTTGGGAGAAACTACCCGAAACGGTTCAGCAAACAATTCTCGATAAGCAGATAAAAGTCTTCACCATCGATGCGTACGATGTTGCCCGATCCTGCCAGCTAGGCAATCGCATCAACACGATCATGCAGACATGTTTCTTCGCGATAAGTGGTGTGCTACCGCGAGAAGAGGCGATCGAACGGATCAAAGAGTTCATCCGCAAGAGCTACGGCAAGCGCGGTGAAGTAGTTATTCGGCAAAATTTTGCTGGAGTCGATGCGGCGTTGGCCCATCTTGAGGAAGTAAATATTCCGTCGGCTATCTCTGCTCCCGCAGAATTGATCAAGCAGCAGACAGGTACTCCTGATTTTGTCCGATCAGTGACAAATGAAATCCTGGCAGGGCGCGGAGATCTCCTTCCTGTTAGTGTTTTTCCTGATGATGGAACTTATCCGGTGGGAACATCGAAGTGGGAGAAGCGCAATATTGCTCAGGAAGTTCCAGTTTGGGAGCCCGACCTATGTATCGAATGCGGAAAGTGCGTGCTGGTCTGTCCGCACGCGACAATTCGCGCGAAGATATGCGAGACCGCAGAGTTGGCATCGGCGCCTGAAGGCTTTAAAACCATTTCCGCAAAGTGGCGCGAATTGCCAGACAAACTCTACACGATTCAGGTCGCGGTTGAAGACTGTACTGGATGTCGCCTCTGCGTTGAGGTTTGTCCCGCAAAGGATAAGAAAGATGAGTCGCATAAGGCTCTTAACATGCAGCCGCAATTGCCATTGCGTGAGCGAGAACGGCTCAATTGGGAATTCTTCCTGGATCTGCCGGAATTTAGCAGAACAAGTTTGACTTCCTACAATTCCGTTAAGAACGTGCAACTGTTACAACCGCTGTTTGAATTCTCTGGCGCGTGTGCCGGTTGCGGCGAAACTCCATACATCAAATTACTCACCCAACTCTTTGGCGACCGTACAGTAATCGCGAATGCGACAGGCTGTTCAAGCATCTATGGCGGGAATTTACCGACAACGCCTTACACCACCAATCGTTTTGGCCGCGGTCCGGCGTGGAGTAATTCGCTGTTTGAAGATAATGCTGAGTTTGGGCTAGGAATGCGATTAGCCTTAGACCATCAAAATGCGTACGCGCGCGATTTGGTAACTCGTTTACGCGACAAGATTGGCGAAGAGCTGGCCGAGGGTATCCTTGCTCTGTCTCAGTCCACTGACACTGAGATCGAACGCCAACGTGAGCTGGTTTCCCAATTAAAGGAACGATTGGCTGACGATACGGACAATCAAGCTCGTGATTTGATGAATGTTGCCGATGCCCTGGTAAGGAAATGTGTTTGGATTGTTGGCGGCGATGGCTGGGCCTACGACATCGGTTACGGCGGCTTGGACCACGTACTCGCCAGTAACCAGAACGTTAACATCCTTGTGCTGGACACTGAAGTTTATTCAAACACTGGTGGCCAGGCTTCCAAGGCGACGCCATTGGGGGCGGTGGCCAAGTTTGCAGCTGGTGGCAAGCCAACTGGCAAGAAAGACCTGGGGTTCACGGCGATGCGTTATGAGAACGTTTACATAGCGCAAGTAGCAATGGGCGCGAACGACACGCACACGGTAAAAGCATTCCTGGAGGCCGAGGCCCATGATGGACCATCCTTGATCATCGCTTACAGCCAATGCATCGCGCATGGTATTGAAATCTCCAAGGGTATGGGCCAGCAGCGGCTTGCAGTTGAATCGGGATATTGGCCGCTCTATCGCTACAACCCGGCGCTGAACGAAAAAGGTCAGAATCCTTTTCAGCTTGATTCGAGCGATCCGAAAATTCCGTTGCAGGACTATATTTACACCGAAGGACGTTATCGCTCACTCCAGACCAGCGATCCTTCCGTCGCTAAAGAATTACTTCAACACGCTCAAGAATCACTCAACCGGCGCTGGAGCCAGTACAAGCAACTGGCCGGAAAGAAGTAGATCAGGGGTCAGGAGCAAGAAGTCAGGGAAGTTCCATTTTCCGGTCGTTTAGTTCTTGACCCTTGACCCTGATCCGTGACCCCGTTTTACGCAAAAGTGTATTTCGATTGCTAGTATCTAAAACGGAAGAGGTGAACCATGAAACTAGCAGAAGCATTAATTTTAGGAGCAGACTGCCAGAAGCGATTCGAACAACTTAAAGCGCGTTTACTGAGAAGCGCAAAGGTTCAAGAAGGAGAAGATCCGGCAGAGAATCCGGCTGAACTTCTAGTGGAGCTGGAAAACGTTTCGAACGAACTGGTTGACCTGGTGAAGCGAATCAATAAAACAAACTCAAATACCTTGTTCGCTAACGACCAAACTGTTGCCGATGTGCTGGCTGAGCGTGACGTGTTGGTTTTAAAACGCGGCGCTTACGGTGATCTTGTCAACCGCCGCTCTTCGTCAGGATCGCTTCACGCGTTCTGAGGTGAAGTATATTTCGACGATCAACGTGGCTGGAACGCAAAAGCGTGCTGATGAGCTCGCGAAGAATTATCGTGAACTCGATGCGCGGATCCAGGAAGTAAACTGGAAGACAGAGTTAGTTGACTGACGATGCAGTCGGTAGCCAAAAGAGCAAAGGCGAGCACAACCCGCCAACTGGGAAAGTTGGACTTGCGCCGTCAAAGCGCATCAATGGTGATGCACGGGGCTGCGTCAGCGGGTTCGACTCCCGCGTTACAAATAAGGCCCAGTAAAGTCACAAGGGTAATGTGTATTGTAATTGTTATCACTGCGTGCTGATTTGTTCTTATTGGTGAGGGTGGATCAGGGATTTGCAGCGTTGATCGCTAACGCCGGCGCGAGTCGCAACGCCGCCGTTTCACAATTAGTTCTTTAGGATTCTCAGCAGAGTCAAAGCATTGACATCAGGTCAAAATGATTATTGACCGATTTTGTCAGACGCGTTAAGGTGTTGGTCCACTTCACGAGAGTAGGTCGACGATTATGATTCGTATTACCTGTCACATCTTTTCGTAATTCCCTTTGCGACCAAATCGGTCGCGAACTCAGGATCTATCTACGAACTTCGAACGATAAGGCTTGAGGCAGCAGTTTGCGTTCTGCCATAAGCTTTGTCATTCCTCGCAATCGTTTACTTCCACAGTTCGGAGCGAAAGCGCGGGAGAGTGTGCTTCAAAATACGCATCATTTCGGAAGCGAATAGGTGCGATAACGACATACAAGGCACACAGCTTTAACAGAAGCAATCAGTCATGGGTATAGAAAACTTAATCCGGGATGCACTACTTCTTCCAAACGACGTTATTGCTTATCACGTCGGACGAGAATTGGCGGAGCTGTATTCAGAAAAGAAGATTATTCATGGGCAGAACTGGTATTTCGATTTGGACGCTTTTGTGCGCGCGAATCAATGTTCTGTGGTTGAAGAGCGGCTGGTCTTCAATGATGTAAGAACTGACTGGGAAGGAATCGCCAAGCCCAACACGAAGCAAACGGAGAATGCATGGCTTAATGTCTTATGGCAGGGCAAGTTATTCGAGGTCCTCCTAATTACCTGGTCAGATGGCTGCTACCGTCGCCGTCATCATTGGGTAGTCGGCGACGATAATGAATCTTGTGAAGCCTTGTTGAGTGCGGTCTGCGAGTGGTCATCAGAGGTGCGTGGCGAAATACTCGTTTATCAGGATGGGTATTTCCAGAAGAACAAGGAGCTCTTCAAATCAATTAAAAGTGCCACGTTTGAAAACCTGATCCTAACAGAAGCTTTAAAGGAATCACTCAAGAATGACTTCATCCGGTTCTTCAACTCGCGCGACCTATATTTGCGTTACGGCATTTCATGGAAGCGCGGAGCACTGTTTGTTGGGCCACCCGGAAATGGAAAGACGCACACCATAAAAGCACTCATCAACTATCTGGACAAGCCGTGTATCTATGTCCGAGGCTTTAATGAAGCGAATGACATCGAAGAGGAAAACATGGCAGAAGTATTTAAGCGCGCCAGGATGAATGCCCCCTGTATTGTAGTGCTTGAGGATCTTGATTCCATGATCAACGAGAAGACTCGTTCTTTCTTACTCAACGAGCTTGACGGGTTTCAGGAGAACACTGGAGTGGTTGTGATAGCTACGACTAACTACCCTGAGAAATTAGATCCGGCAATCCTTAGCCGCCCAAGCCGCTTTGATCGTAAATACCAGTTTGATTTACCAGCGGCTCTTCAGCGTCAGGCATATCTGAACAAGTGGAGAGCGACGCTCGATGGGGATTTACAGTTGTCTGAGCAGGTGCTTGAATCAGTCATTGAGATCACGGAAGGTTTTTCCTTTGCTTACCTGAAGGAGTTGATTGTCTCAACAATGGTCGAACTGGCTTCTAAAAGTGGTCTCGTTCAAGTACATGACGTTATTCGGGAGCAAGCCTTGTTGCTGCGCAAACAATTGCCCATCCAGAGTTCCCGGGCCGATGACTGACGAAATCGCTGTACGTAAGGCGTCAACGTCTCCCGTGCAAAAAGTTGTTACGCCAGCTACGTGTTTCAAACCACATGCGGCCGAGGCAATCACCGGAACACCCTGTGCGACGGCTTGCAGCAGTTTGCGTGGGCGGTTCTCGACGATCGACGGCAAGACAACAGCCGTAGCACTCTGCGCCCAGTCGCTATCACTGGAGAGCCTAATATTGAATCCCCGCCAGAAATTCTTGTCCTCAAGGATAGGTCCACAGAGGATCAACTCGGCGTCGAAGTCTTTCAAAGCTTCCCTCAATTCGTAAGCGCCTTTACGCCCAAGCGTCGAGGCCGGAAACACCAATGTTAGTTTTTCTGGTGTATGTCTAACTGCAAAATTCCCCTTTGGGATCAACCAGTTGAGTAGTTCCGTTTTGTGAGGAAAGAGTGCGGCAACCTCAGAATGAGGAGTTATGAGTTTTCGGGCACATCTCAAGGCTTCATATTCGTATTCCAGTAGCGACTCTGCGGCACGAAAGTCAGCGAGCGTAGAACTCTCCGGATATTTAGAAACAGCTTGGTCTAATCTCTGATGAAGGACGCTCATGGGTAGACCCGTCATTAGAATGTCAAAGGTCCGTCCCTGGAGATGACCGTCCCGCCATAGATAGGGTAGAAGATTCTGCATTATCACGAGGTGAGTGTTTTCATAACTCAGTTGTGAGGCAAATCGCCTGGCAAGTCTTTCGTTAAATTCCAATATCACACGTTGCCTGGCTCCGCCCAGTCCCGTCGCTCTAGTGCGGTAAGCACGCAATAGAGTGCTCAAGGTTGCTCTTTTCACCGTATCAAACCCGACAGTGCTCCAATCATAATTGTTTTTGCGGAAGAGCCTTCCGGCTAGCGGAATGAACAGCGTGTCGCCACTGATACGAATCGAAGTTATATAGTTGTCGAACTCGGGCCAGTACTCATCAAGTAGGTAAGCCGTTTTATGAATGGGGCGGGAAATTGATTTCGGGTGTCGAGAGCAACTCGATTGTTCACAGCTAAAGCAACTGCCAATGGCGTCCACTTCTTTTATTGCGACAGGTTGTGAAGGAGCGTGGCTTGATTCTGCAGCCCTATATCTCAAGCGAAGTGAGTCGGTTGTCAGTTCGATCTCGATGCGAAAGCGTTGATTGGCTTGAAAACGCAGGTCGACATAATTCCAAAAGACTGTTGCGTCCCGACCTAACTGGGCGAGCGACCCCGGGATTATCTTTGTGTGAGGGTGTCTCTCGATTACATGAAAGTCTGCCTGTAGAGCTGCGTCATACAAAGCGTTTGATAATTGACACAGGCCACCGCCAATACTTGGCACCAGACAACCCTCACGAAGTTCCCTTCCGGTAACGTATCCTTTGCGACGGGTGGCGCGACCGACGTGAGTCCAAAAACTAAATACTTCATTGGCGTCAATTTCGACTCCGTTGAGGTTTTGGATTGCCAGTCTTAAATTTTGAATCTTACCCATTACGAGGACCTGCTCATTAGCTTCATGTGAGGTCCACAAAGGAGTCACCGATTCAGCTATGACCGTAGCGTTTCTAAGTTCGTTGGCTTTCGGGAAGCGTCGTGGCCGGCCTCGGGAAAGCTCTTTAATTAATTTGGCACTTTGAATAACTCTGGATCTGGCCCAGAAACTTAAGCGATCGGGAACCTTCTGAACGGAATGGCGGGAGTTCGCTGGTAAACTTGTGTCGGTGGTGTCTTTCATAGCTGACATGATCTGCGATCCAAGGCATGTAAATAAGCCGACAGTCCACGCGGTTAAGCTGTGGATAGCCACGCTTGAATAGAGAGCCTGTACACAAGATCAATGAATCATTTAGAGAATATAGAGCTTTGTGGTTATGCGGTGATCCCAAATGTTATCGACGAGGATATTCGATCAGAGTTGATTGCCGATCTAAACGAAGCTATAGCCAATAACAAGTCAGAACGCCGGCCCGGCCTTCGCAATCTTTTGAGTATCTCGCCCCGCTGTCGTGAGGTATCCAGGGCGAACTCGATCAGGGTTCTCATCGAAGCGATACTTGGACCATCCGCGACAGTGGTGCGGGGGATTTATTTCGACAAACACCGGGAAGCAAACTGGAAGGTTGCTTGGCACCAGGATCTGACAATCGCGGTCAAGCAGAAGGTTGAAATCGAAGGGTTTGGTCCATGGTCGCAGAAGGCTGGAATTACTCATGTGCAGCCACCGGGCTCGCTGTTGGAACAGATGCTTACTGTTAGATTACATCTCGATGAAACAGACCTGACAAACGGAGCTTTACGCGTCGTGCCGGGAACGCATCGCTTAGGACGATTGAGTGCGGAAGGCATTCAGGCGCATGCAAAAGGAATGCAGGTTGACGTTTGTGAAGTGCCAAAAGGTGGAGTGATGTTGATGAGGCCGTTGTTAATGCACTCGTCGTCAACGTCACTGCTGCTGCGGCGCCGACGAGTCATTCATTTTGAATATTGTGCAGCCCAGCTTCCGCCAGGACTCGAGTGGTATGAGACCAATTTAAGTGAGATTTAATAATTGAGATTTGATAATTACCAGGTGACTTGCCGCCGATTTGAATATCAATTATCAAATATCCATTCAGAATTTTCACTTTCAATGACTCATCGCGTAGATAACAACATTGATACCTACTTTGTAGGCTGGTAGGCCGTACTTCACGGGATAGCGAGAGTCGTTAATCCACTCCCACGCGTCGCCCAGATCGCAGTTGAAAGAAATGAATGCCACGATTCGGCCGTTCTTGTCTTCCACCCCCATGTAATGAGGAACGATGCCGCCTTTTTCAGATGTTTCTCCGCGCATGGCGTTATAGACGTTTGGCACTTGAACCACTTCTTCTACATCCAGGTATGAATGAAAGATTGGGTGCGATAACGGCAAATCCTTTGCTTCATAGTTGGGCCAGATCTTGTGCAGTTGTGTTTCCAGGTTGTGCCATTCGTATTCACCCCAGAAGTCGTCAAAGAACAGAAAGCCTCCGCGGGCGACGTATTCTCTCAAGCGTGCCGCCTGTTCGTCTGAGAGTTCAAGAAAACCTGGTTCGACGAAGTAGATCAGAGGATAGTCGAACAGCCGATCGTCCATGATCTCGATTTGCTCAGGACGAGGCGCGATTTTCAGGTTAGTGCCAGCCCATTCGCGTAAGCCAACGATGAAATTGTTATCCGCTTCGGGAAAATCTGTGGTCCATGTGCCGCCACCTCGTCGGCCGTAGCCGCGATAGGGTGAATCGTAGATAGTTCTGACGAAAGTATATTCGCCAACTGAGGGTCCCGACTGATCGGACGACGCGGGGAGACGGCGACGTTGTCGGAAATTCCCAAAATCGTCAAAGGGTCGCTGGCCCAGGGTCGGGATCAGGACCGCAATTAATAATAGAAATGGAAAGAGTTTCTTCATCGGTACTGAATAGGCCCTATAGGTCATAGAGGTCCTATAAGAGAATAGGTCCTATTGCCTTGCCTTGCTCCCAGACAGCCGCCGGTAGTACTCCTCAACCGCTTTGCGATATTTCTCTGGCGCAGCGCCCTCGTCGCGTAATCGTAAGTTGGTCCGCGCGCTCTGTTGCTGCAAACGCCTGCTGAGCTCCAACTCCAGCTGTCTAAGTGGTTCAACCACATCCGCCTTCAAACTTGCGGCCGTTGCCGCGTCTCCCTCCATCCTTCCATCCGCCAGACGCTTCAGCTCATCAATGACTTCATCGAGCCTACCCGCTCCCAGCCCAGTAGGACCAAGATCGCGGCGCAAGTCTTGCGCTTCTCGCAGATGTTCACGTATCTCAGCAGGTAATTGCCGGTTGTCGCCCCAGTCATTTCCTGTTGGGCCCCAGGATGGTCCACCATACTGACGGTTACCCGATGACTGTCCGCTGGTAGGGCCACCGCCTTGTGATCCACCCTGCTGCTGTCCTTGTCCTTGTTGTCCCGGTTGCTGCCCCTTTCCTTGCTGCCCCTGACTTCCCTGCTGTTGCCCTTGTGACTGACCCTGTTGCTGTTCTTGCGATTGAGCCTGTTGTCCGGGCGATTGTCCTTGACCTTGCTGTTGGCCGTTTCGGTTTTGGCGCGAAGCGTTCTCCTCCATTCGGCGCCGGAGGGAGTCAAGACTGTCTGCCAGTTGTTTAGTGCGATCCAACGCCTCTTCACCGTTTGCAGCGCCGGCGCCACGAGCGCTTTGTTCTGCCGACTGCAGCCTATCGGCGACCGCATTCAAACTGCGTTCGATTGCACTTTCCTCGCCTCTACCCGAACTCTGTTCTTGACCTTGCAGTCCTTTTTTTCCTTCTCGAATTCGATCTGCAACACGATCTCGGGCGAGCGTGTCCGCAGCGTCTTTTAACTGTCGTGCAGTACGTTGCCCATTAGGTCCGGCAGCCTGGGAACGAGCCGATTGCTCTATATCTTGTTGTAGACCACTAACACTATCAGCCAGCGCATCCTTGCGTTCCCCTAGCTGTTCGCGAGCCTTCTTCGAGTTCTCATCCTGAGCCGTCTGTCCACCGCGCCGGTTAAGGTTCTCCATATCTTTAGCGATCTCGCGCTGGCGAGCTGCAGCCTGAGCCGCGCGTTGCCGGAGGTCGCTGATCTGACCACCTGATTGGCCAGACGACGACGCAGAGCTCTGCCCGCTGGCGCCGTTCATCTGTTGCAATCGTTGTTGAGCTTGCTGCAGCCGTTGCAGCGCCCGTTCGTTTTGGGAAATCGAATCGTTCGAGTTGGTACGCGCGGAGGCCTGCGCCTTTTGCATTTCATCGGCGGTTTGATTCAGCTGCTGGCTTAACTCCTGCATCCGCTGATCGCGACGTTCGCGTGAAAGGCGTTCGAGTTCCCGAGCAGCTTTACGCGTTTCATCGATCAACTGTTGTTGTTGTCGTTGATTGGCGCCACTTGAGCCATTTGCCGGTTGGCCCATTCTGCGTCGCTGTTCTTCGAGCGCTTGTTGCTGCCGGCGCGCTAATTCTTCCAACCTTCGTTCGGCCTCGCTCTTCTGTTGTTGAGCTTGTTGCTGTTGGGCGCGCTGAACCGTTTCGTACTGGTTCTTCATTTTGTCGAGCTCAAGCTCGAACAGGCCGGCTAGTTCCTGTTGCTGTTGTTCGCCGCCACTTTGTCCACTGCTACTTTGATTGCCAAAGGCCACTTGCACTTCACGGAAAATTGCATCGGCAGCTAGAAGTCTTTGGAGCGCTCGCTGTTCTGGTGGTAGCGCGTCTTTTCCAGTCTCCTTTCTCAACAGCGGCGGTGCACCCTCCATCTCTTTGGCAGCCTGCCGAAGATGTTCGGCCATCTCGGCCACTTCTTTCTGACTTCCGAGGTCTCCACCGAGGCGCCGGCCCATGCGATCGAGAAACTCAAGCGTATCCGTCCGCAGTTTTTCCTGGCCCGAAGCAACCGCTTCGTAGCCGTCCTTTCGTTCCTGTTCGGAGTATTTCTCGCTTTCTCTTATTAACCGGTGAGTTGCTGCGATCAGGTCCTTTTGCCTGCGCGAAAGAGCATTTTGGTCCTGGTCGCCACCACCGCCCTGTCCGCCCTGCTGCTGCGACTGCCGGTATTGCATCTCGAATGGCTTAACCTCGATGAAGTAGATATCGCTGGTCGCTTCGTTATTCGCATCGCGAGCTTTGGCGTAGTAAGAGATAAAGTCACCAGGCTTAAGTTTGTAGTCCTCCAGGAAGAACGTATAAGCGCCAGTCAATGACTGTGCTGACTCGCGAGTTATTTGCTGCAGATTTACTTTCTTCTCATCGCCGCCGTTGATTGAAAAATGAAGGTCCATCGAGACGACACCAAAATCATCTTCGGCTCGAGCTTGCGTAAAGACTTCCTCAAGGTTGGTGGCTTTTTTGTCTCGTCCAGGTTTGTCGAAGCTTATTGCCGGAGGTTGATCGATAAGCAGCGTGATGTCGTACTCATTAGAGCCGCGGTACGCTTCACCGTCCATACTAACGAGTTCGATATAGTAACTAGTGTCCGCGGCAACTGAGACCTCACCTTTGAAGTCCGTGCTCTCGGGTTTCATCTCCGTCTTTCGTCCATCCGCAAAAACAATCCGGGCTCCTTTTACTCGTCCAGAGAGTTTTGCGGTGATCGTCGCGACCGTACCTTTGATAGCAGCGATATCGCCACCATCTTCAACCACCTTGGCGGGTAAATGCGTAAAAGAAGGAAAATTTAGCGCTAGGTCCAACTGTTTGACGTACGGCAAATCCACGACATTTAGTTTGAAGACGTCAGAGCGAACATTATTCGACTCAATAAAATATTCCATCGAGTCCTGTATGTTGAAAATTGAGAAACGATAGTCGCTGCGCGCTTTCGCCGGCTCCATCGCTTGACCTTGAAAGTCATTCTTTGAGCCAAGCGGTCTCGAGAAAATTGTCACTGCTTCCGAATCAAAGTTTACGAGCGAGGCAACAACGTCCTGATCTGAACCTTTGGGCACGCGTGCAGTTCCGGGTCTCACCTTAATGCTCATCGCATTTTTTGACGCGGCGAGAGTTGTTGGACTAACGAGTTGCGTAACACCTTGAGAAATCTCTTTTGGCCCCCATTTCAAGACCGCCGCAAATATGAGCAGACTGGCTAGCGCAGAGCCGCCATAAAAGAGAAGTCGCGATCGGTGAATGACCTTGCTGATTTCGACAGTCGCTGAGGAGTCGTCGGCGTCTCGATAGAGTCGCTTAAGAATTGCCGGTGAGACTTTTTGACTTGTGTCGTCCGCGGCGTATTCGACTGCGGTGACCAATTTATCTTCTGTTCCTGGCGAGTGCTCTTCGATCAGACGGGCCAGCCGAGAGTCGCTGATTCGCTTCAGCAGTGGTCGCACCAGAGCAAAGTAGATTGTGGTTAAGACGATCAGGAAGGCTCCCAGCCGAAGGACGACAAGGGCACTGCCGTTATAGCGGTAGCGGTGAGCGGTCCAGCCGGTCATTAAAAGTACGACTGCCAGAACGCCGATGACAATTGCAATTCCTCGGAGAGTTAATAAGAACCTTCGTCGAGAACGAGTCTTCTGGAGAAGACCTTGGAGCGTCGTGTGTTCAGGGTTCATGATTTCTGCCCTGTCCGAAAAATTTAAGACGACCTTGCTTTTGAAGGTCAGTTTGCTTTCGTTTTACGGGGAGACGACTCGTGGTCGGAGTAACAGCATACTGCCACCCGGACCGTTTCAGCCAACCATCTTTGCGACTTTGGTTTTGCGCGCCACGATTGACTCGGTTACAAGCAATAAAAGTGCGACTAATAACAACGACCGCCAAACTCTTTGACGACTTTCAGTTTCTTCCCGGGAAATGGCGGAGTTGGCTGCAGCTCCTTCGGCACTCCCCGCTCCTCCAGTCACCGCTGAGATAAACAGTCCGAAGTCTAACTTGCGAAAATCACCTTCGAGACCTTCTGTATCCACTGCGGCGAAATCAGGATTACTGGCGTATCTAACTCGGTAGAATCCAGGTTCGTTCCCGGTGATTAAAAGATCGCCAGCTGCGGTGAGCTTTGTTTTACCGATTCTCGTGCCTCCGGGTGAATCGACCGCAGGTACGCCATCGCTTTCCTTTCGGACGGTGAACGTCTGGCCCAGGGCATACCAGGCGCTTTCATCACGCGATCCTGCATACCGAACCATTTGATGAACAAATGGGAGATAGATTGGGGTCAGAGGTAGATCGTTCCACGATGGGCCAAGTGAGGTTGTCAGCATCAGCATCCGCCCCTTATCAGGTGTCGATTCGAGTAACGCCGGACTACCGTCTTCAAATCTGGCCAGAACCGCGCCGTTGTTGCGAAGATCAGAGCGGTAATAACCGAGAACCTGGGTTGAAGCAAGGCGCCCACTCTGCTGAAATACTTCGAAAATAGGATGATCAAATTTTACGTTAGTTATCGAAGTACTTTCGCCGGCTTTGGTCTGGACCGCCTCTTTGAGTTCCGCGGGTGCAATAGTTGCAAATGATTGGTTAAAACTTGCGGCGTCGGTATGAGGTCCAGTCGCGACAATTAGTTGACCGCCTCCTTTTACAAACCGAACTACACTGTCGGCAACTCC
>DATIBX010000412.1:0-3086 GCA_035457105.1 Pyrinomonadaceae bacterium | reverse complement strand
CACGGTTGCTATTGGTCTCATTAGCGAGTGACGCCCGAAGTTTTCGGGATCAAACATTGCGCGCTCGCTCACTTGCCAGAATTGCGGATGCACTTTGGGACATTGATGCCGAACAGGGGCGGACACTTTTCAGGAAGGCATGGGAGGCTGCAGAGATAGCTTATCGCGAAAGCAATGAGCGTCTTGGCATCCGCGACCAATCAGCTCAACTCCACCGGCGTGCAATGATTCGAGAAACATTTTTCTCGATAAAGACATTAACAACATCAGGGATTGCAGAGCCTATCGGTGAATCATGAAAACAGCTAATCTCACGATGCTTCTTATTCTATGCCTTGGAGCGCTCGCGTTTGCTTTGCCACCAGGGTATTCACCGCCGCCGGCATCTGTCGCAGTGTTGACCGGAATAAAATTCGAAACTGCCACTCCGGTGGACGAATCGTACCGTGCTGAGTTTGATAGGTGCGACCGCGAAAACATTTTCAACGGACAGCGGATGAAACGGTTTCGGAAATGCAGCAGCGACAAAAACCGTGTACAGGCGTTGTTGAGATTTCCCAACGGCGCGATCTTCTTTGAGTCAAAACTGTCGTTAGACATCGACGGCTCCTGGAAAGCTTGCAACAGTGCCGGCTCAACAGATCAGTGTCCCACCTGGTTCAAATGGGCAAATCAATCGGGAACGGCGGCGAACGTCGATGCAGACAAGTATCCGTACGTTGCAATTCCGATTGCTGGATTAGGTGGAATCAATGATCAGGAGTTCCGCCAAAAAACCGGCTTGAATAAAGGTGATATCGGTGTGGTGGTTTACAAAGACAAAGTAGTACCGGTCTTCATTGCTGACGGTGGTCCACACAATAAATTGGGTGAAGGCTCGACTGCGCTGCTCAAAGCGATAGGAGAGGATCGTTGTCTACTTTGGCGCGATGGTCACTGCGAGCGGTTCCATGATGTTAGCGTTGCGGGTAAGGTCTTATTCTTTCTGTTTCCTAACTCCAAACTACCAGATTTCACCCCGGAAAATGCGCTCGAAAAAGTGAATGCTGCTGCGTTGCGCAGGTTTGAAGAGCTGAAGAGCGCGCCTTAACCGTGGCTGGCGCTCTTCGTGCGTAAAAATTGGACCATGTACTCGGTTGCACTATCTGCGGAAAACCCCTCCAAGAGACCTAACAGAAGGAATGCAACTGCCACACGGAACATAGAAACAATAGTCGGGCCCACAGGACTTCACACACCAATATGTGCCATTTGCATCACATAAGTTGTTTGCCGCCGCGTTGGTAATTTGCGGACGCCGAGAGAGCGCAGAGTTGAAAGACCCTGAAGCCATTGGACCGGGGTTGGCCTGCCGTTGTTGAACTACACCTTGGTCAAATATGCCGAAATCGAATCCGCAACTGCCACATGGAAAATAGAAGCATCCATTCTGGGTACATTCCCCGAGGCACCACATTGTGCCGCCTTCATCGCAGTATGTTAGCGGTAAGCCGCCGCCAATTTGCTGGCGTCGAACTTGTGCGACCGGGTTACTACTCTCACAATGGCATTCTTTCTGGGTGGCGGCCGGGTCCAGATCAGACTTGCAATGTTTACATCGTATCGCGTCAGGCTTGATGTCCTCTTTGCAATATGGGCAGACGCCCTCATGGGCCGGTTTTTCCGGAGTGATGCTCGACTGGCAGAACTTACATTTGACCGCCTCCGCCTTAATTTCTTCCTTGCAGAACGGACATTCACGAGTTGCATATTTAGTTGACATGTTTTTCTCCTCTTACCGACGGCTATGACGTGACGCTAACAAGAAAGGCTTTAGTTAGCGGGAAAGCGAGTATTAGCACTCTTGGAAGGATGAGATTTCTTTGCGGGCAAAATTAACTCCCGGCATCATCCCATTCGGTGATGCCTTCGCAATCTTTCAAACGATGCGAGGGCGTTGAGGCTCGGCGTGTCGCACCGTCCTATCAGTTATGACGAAATTGATATAAAACGTTTTAGTAAGGGAACGTCAGATTTGATTCTCCGAAAGAAAAGGTATCGTGCAGGGCCGAAAGCAACTGATGCTATTCCGTAATCAGGGTATTCTGTAGCTCAATTTAGCTACGAATTTCAGTCTAAATGGGCTTTGCCTCAAAAGTCGAAGATCATTCTTGGAGAAGGTCAGTACAGGGAGCGGTAGCGACCTGGTCCAGCTATGGAAGTCAATAATTGTTAGGAAATATCGCATGCTGAACATTGACCCGGTCGCTACCGCTCCCGGTACTGACCCTCTCCAAGTGCGAACTCCTACTTTTGAGGCAAGCCAGTCTAAATGGCTAAAGGTGTGGCGGGCAGACAAGGATTGACTCGCGCGTCCCCGGTCAATTGGACGTTACGCGGCGCTGTCATGAGCACGAAGGGCCATGATGGGCTTCACCTCGAAATCTCCCTTTAACAAGTTGACGACGCTCTTCTTGACGTGTGGCGTCTTAGCACCACTGGTCTACATAGCTACCGACTTAGTCGCGGGTCTCCGGTATCCAGGTTACAGCTTTACTGCGCAGGCAGTCAGCGAGCTATTTGCGATAGGCGCCCCCACCAGCCGCCTCGTCGTACCCTTGTTCAGTCTGGCTAGCGGACTCTTCCTGGCATTTGCGTTCGGCATGTGGCAATCATCTGGCGGAAGGCGCCTACTGCGCCTCTTGGGCCTAATGATCGCCGGCAACGCGGTTAACAGCCTCGTGCTTTGGATTTTCTTCCCGATGCACATGCGCGGCGACGCGCTGACCTTTACGGATACGATGCATGTGATCCTCGCCATCAATCCCTTCGTTCTCGCGAGCATCGTGCTGGGCGTTGCGGCGTTTCGAGGCTGGCTCCGCCTCTACTCTGTAGCCACAATTCTGATACTCGTCGCACTTGCGATTCTGGCATTCTCGTACGTTCCGGAAGTCGCCGCGAATCAGCCAACGCCGTGGTTTGGTCTTGCTGAGCGAATCTCGCAATACGCCCATGGACTGTGGCATGCCGTGCTCGCAATCGTATTACTGACAAGCAGTTTCCAAGGAGGTGTACACAAAACGGGCGACTCAGATTTTGAGCCGCCC
>DATIBX010000411.1:0-3344 GCA_035457105.1 Pyrinomonadaceae bacterium | reverse complement strand
GTTCGTGGCGATGTAGACAACGCGATAAGCTATTTTCAGCAGCGACTCATTATTACCCGCGAGGTCGAAGACCGTATTGGCGAAGGAACTGCCCTCGGGAATATCGCCATTGTACATTTCTTGCGGAGCGACTTTCAGCTTGCCATCGAATTCTATGATCAGCATATAACAATCGCCCGCGAGATTGGCGACCTGAAAGGAGAAGCCAACTCGCTGCTCAACAAGAGCGTTGCCTTGGACCATCTCGGCCAGTTACCGGAAGCCGTAACTCATGCCGAAACAGCACTCAAGATCTTTGGACGCATTAAGAATTCGAATGAAGCTCGAGCCCAACTATTACTTGATGCGCTTCGCGCAAAAGAGAGAGGCGAAACAGCGAGCGAGGAAAGAGTGCACAACGACCATTAATAGTCCCCCAAAAACATTATCATCTACTCGGAAGTTTGAACTCATAAACGCCGTCCGGGACATTCTTGTAGAGGCGCACACCTTTGGCCCAGAAGCCTCCTTGCTGATCCGCGTATTCTCTAAAATTAATAGTCCCGGTATTGGACTCGAAGTCCAGCTTCACATAGTTATAGGAGTTAGGAAATTCGCGGCTCTCGTAGCAGGCGCCTCCCGCAATAACCATCGCACTACCATCGGGAGTGCTTAGATGAGTAGCTGACGATTTATGCAAGTGGCCGTGCAAAACAAAATCGCAATCAGTGAGCACTCTGGTCATGCTATCACTTTGGTCAAAACCACGTATCCAATCATTCGGATGATGGAGCAATGCGATTCTCAGAACGGCCGAAGCTTCTTTTGCGGCTCTCAATGCGGTGCGAGTCTGCGGTTCGCCAATAACTAATTTGAGAACTTCGTCCTCATCAGACGCGGCAAGCCATGACGAATTCAGCCCAAGAATAGCGAGGCGGCGATCACCGATATCAAAGGGATGGACATAAAAGAAGCGCTCGTCGTTAAAGATTAAATGTCCCTTAAAGTAATCGTTAAAAAATTCTGAGTACCCTTTAAACCTCGCGAAAAGAAGGCGCCGGTCATCAGGACTATGTAAGACGTCCTTTGTGATCTGTCGATCTGTTAGATCTTTACCGAGGGCTAAAGCGCCGTGTGTGATCAAATCCCTGTCAACATCGTGATTACCAGGAACAATGAAGAGGCGTTGCCGCGGCAGGCCAGTAATCTTGAGCAACTCGTCAAAGAAAGAGCGAACCAGTTCATAATCGGTCGATTTCCCCTTGAGGGCCAAATCACCAGTAACTGCGATAAAGTTCGGCTCTAAGTCATGCTGCTTAATCCGTTCACCGATGTCATCCAGAAGCGATTCGATAACAACATCTTCGTCATACCGCTTAGACTGAGAACCGCCAAAATGAAAATCGGAGAGGTGAAGCCAACTTATTCTTGTCTGAGAACCGTCGGAATGCGCTTTCGGTGTTTCATCATCCGAGACCGTTACCGACGATCGCAAAAACCAGTCATGGAAAAGGTCCTCCGCATGAGCGGAACGGCGATGGTTAAACTCCAGCGTAATCTTCAATCGAGCTTGATAGGAACGGAGAGCCTGCTCAGATTCGCCGGCCTCAAGATAGGCGTCCCCTAAATTATGCAGGAACTCCGCTTCAACCAAAGGGTCGCCGCCAAGCTCGCGAGCAATGAGCAATGCGCGCTCATACAATTCAATCGCGCGGTTGACTTCTTTCATGAGATGGTAGGCATGCCCCAGGCTTCCGAGGGCATTTCTTTGTCCCTGGCGATCATTAATTTTGTTAGCAATCTCCAGCGCCTGTTCATAAAACTCTATGGCCTGCTTAGGTTTGTTTCGAATAAGCGCTTTACCCAGGTAATTGAGGACTATGCTTTCTCCGGCAAAGTATCCGATCTCACGAGTAATCCTTAACGACTGTTCATAGAATTCGATAGCGCGGCCCGGCTCTCCCCTTAAATAATAGGATTGCCCCAAATTGCCCAGAGCAACTGCCTCGGAGCGACGGTCCGCGTGTTCACGCGCAATAGCCAGAGCTTGTTCTGAAACCGTAATCGACAGTGAGGGTTCGCTTAGGTTGGCATACGCGACGCCAATGTTGGTCAACAGTTCACCTTGTGCTCGCCGATCCTGGCGCAGTTGATATATCTCCAACGAAGCCTTGAATAATTCGATGGCCCGAACGAGTTCTCCAAGATGAGAATATGCCAACCCCAGAAAGTTCAGGTGCCGGCCTACAGCTATTTGATCGTCTAATTGCTGCGCGGCATTCAGGGCTGCTTCGAGCCATCGAATTCGGTCGCGTGGGCGCTGTCGCAAGTCCAGCAGGCGAGGAGCGGCATCTGGGAAGCTGCTGCAAACCATAGCGACTTGTTCGCTATCAACGGAATGGACTTCTGACCATCGCTGCCCTGCTTCGATATTAACCCACTCAACCTCAAACAAATTCAACCCTCGCATGAGGGCTTCGCCACCCTGATCGTAAAGCTCACCCGCGGTACGGAGCACCGTCAGATAATAGCCGGCAGTACGCAGTTGAGCTTGGTGGAGTTTAACCATGACACACTGTCAGGAGAGCAATGTGAGAGCATGCTGGACCAGTAGCGAATGTATTTGAAAGCGGCCCGCACCCACGGGCTCCAACAACCCCTGGCCCACGAGCTTGCGAATGATCGGAGTGGGATCATCAACCATCCACACAGCTTTCATGGCTCCAGAGTCAAATGTTGCCGGTTTCGGCGCAAATGCTCCGAGATACGCAAAGCAATCACGAGTTAGCTCGTCAAGTTGAGCGGTGCTTCGTTGCAGCAGTGCACCGACCGTAGGAATTACGGCTCCTTCCGCACGGTCAAGTGGGGCCGGTTCAGCGAATAGTTTGGCGCCCTCTGTAATCTCCGTGATGAGCTCGACCGCGTCTAAACCCATTTTCCATTCTTCATTCAACAAGCGGCCCGCAACTTGAAGGGCCAACGGCAGACATTCAAGATCGCGGACGAGTTCCAGACACGCGGCAAAGTGGCTTTCGACAGCTGCAGGAGCAAGAAGGCGCAATAAGGTGAGAGCCTCTTCTTCGGTTAAGACCGGTAAGACATAAATATTTTCATCGGGACTTCTCGAAGAGTCGAACTGCGCTAAGTCGTTAGCCACGCTGGTCAGCTGCGTTGTCGTCAGCAAGGCACACTTACTTGCGATTGCCGTACGCATAAAGGGTAGCGCGTGAGCTGAATTCCAGACGTCATCAAGAATCAACAGCATTTGCTTGTTGCCTAAGAGCCTTGCCAGTTTTTGTGTGGCCTCATCGAGTTCCGGAACCCTGAGCAAATCTTCGGCACCAAAAAACCGGCCCCACTGAGCG
>DATIBX010000410.1:0-3630 GCA_035457105.1 Pyrinomonadaceae bacterium | reverse complement strand
CTCAAGGCGATTGAATTGGACGAGGTTGGTCTCAAGCGGGAATTTCGCATTGGTGGCTGGGTGCGTTCGATGAAGGGCCAAACCTTGGTCAAGGAGCACATCTTCGGTCCTACGTGCACCATTTGTGGCATTCACACCGGTCACACAGATGCGGGAGCCAAAACGGTTCTACCCAGCATGGCGATGGCCCGCCTGGACTTTCGACTCGTACCGGACCTCACGGCAGACATTGTTTCGCAGCTACTCAGAGAGCATTTGGACGTACGTGGCTTTAAAGATATTGAGATCATTGAGCTCGGCAGCGCGCCGTTGGCAAAATCATCTTCCAAGTCTGGCATTGCGAGGGCTGTCATTGAGTCGACTTCGGAAGTGTATGGTACGCCGCCCTTAATCTATCCGATGGATCCTTCTAGTGGACCAGTGGGCGCGGTTTGTGGTGCCAGTCAACCACCTACTCCAGTTGTCTCGTTTGGAACGAGTTATGCGGGCTCGAACCCGCACGGTCCTGACGAAAATATCCGTATCGAAGATTTTTTGCAGAACATCAAATTGATCGGACGTGTAATCCACAAATTAGCGGAGAGTAAAACCAAGACCGCACCTCACCTGAGTTCACACGAGACTGAGCGCAAGTCGACTTCGCCGTTGCCTCGCCTGAAGAACTCGACAAAAGGGGAGTAACTTGGCAGCCAAATCACCCGGGCGCGAAATAGAAAAGCTGAGAGACGAGATTCGCCGGCACGAAGAGTTGTATTACGGCCTCGATAGTCCGGAGATATCTGATCGTGAATACGATCAGTTGATGGAAAATCTCCAGGCTCTCGAAAAAGCCAACCCTGAGCTGATTACCCCTGACAGCCCAACACAGCGTGTGGGTGGTCGACCGGTTGAAGGCTTTCCCAAGCTGGTCCATAGCCGGCCCATGCTGTCGTTGGACAATAGTTACAATATTGATGAGTTACGCGCCTTTGACGAGCGTTGTCGCAAACTTGCAGAGGGCCGGTCGATTGATTACGTCGCTGAGTTAAAGATCGACGGTCTTTCGTTAGCACTGCATTACGAAGGTGATGTGCTGGTTCGCGGTATAACTCGAGGTGACGGACGCACCGGTGAGGAAGTTACGCAAAACGCCCGGACTATTCGCAGCGTTCCCCTAAGATTGAAAGCAGCGGCGGCAAAGCTAAATTCGGAAGTTGAAGTTCGTGGTGAGGTCTTCATTCCTCGCGATGTTTTTGAGAAGAGCAATGTTGAGCGAGAAGAGCAGGGGGAGGTTAGATTTGCAAATCCTCGCAACGCTGCGTCTGGAGCATTTCGCCAGAAGGATTCGCGGCAGGTCGCGCAAAGAAGGCTCGACATGTTTGCCTATGATCTGTTAGTCGCGGGTCGTAAACCGTTTCCCACTCATTGGGAAGCCTTAAACTGGTTGGACACCGCCGGCTTTCGGGTCAATCCGCACAGAAAGTTATGCAAGTCGATTGATGAAGTGATCGATTTTGCCAACGAACAGGAAGCAGGGCGTGATGATCTCAATTATGAGATCGATGGTCTGGTAGTAAAGGTGAACTCGACGGCTCTGCAAGATGATTTCGGGGCGACGCACAAGGCTCCACGCTGGGCCATCGCCTACAAATATCCCGCGCGTCAGGATTCAACGAAGGTCTTGTCGATTACCGTTCAGGTAGGTCGCACCGGGGCTTTAACGCCGGTGGCGAATTTGGAGCCGGTATTTCTGGCTGGCACGACTGTTTCACGGGCCACGCTTCACAATGACGATGAGATCAAACGCCTCGGTCTCAAGATTGGCGACTGGGTAATGATTGAGAAGAGTGGCGAAATCATTCCTAAAGTTTTAAGCGTAATCAAATCAAAACGGACCGGCGATGAAAAGCCCTACAAGCCGCCAAAGAACTGTCCTGTCTGTGGTGGCGTCATCTCACGGCCCGAAGGGGAAGTTGTTGCGCGCTGTATTGCGGCGGATTGTCCCGCCCAGTTGAAGGGGGCGTTAATTCACTTTGCCGGACGCAGAGCGATGCGGATTGAAGGTCTCGGGAGAGTGCTGGTGGACCAATTGGTCGAGGCAGGACTGGTCCATGATGTCGGAGATCTCTATTCATTGACGATGGACCAAATCATGGCCCTCCCGCGCATGGCCAAAAAGTCGGCCGAAAACTTAATGGGCGAGATTGAAGCAAGCAAGACCCGAGATCTTTCAAATCTGCTACTGGGCCTCGGTATTCGGCATATAGGTGAGCGAACTGCTGCAATTCTAGCTCGTGAATTTGGCTCGCTTCAGGTTCTGGCGAAAGCGTCTGTCGAACAACTCGATGATATTCCGGAGATAGGGCTGACGGTTGCCGAAAGCGTGCACGATTGGTTTGGTGACGCGGGTAATTTGAAACTCTGCGAGAGGTTGCGGGCTGCCGGAGTAAATACGGAGAGCCAGGCTGCTGCCGGATCGGGACCGACTGACGAACGTTTTGCGGGAAAGCAATTTGTGTTGACAGGAAAGCTCACTGCTTTTACGCGTGACGAAGCCCGAGCGATGATTGAGGCGAAAGGTGGTAGAGTTAACTCCTCGGTCAGTAAGAAAACAGATTATGTGGTGGCTGGGGAAGAAGCCGGCTCGAAGCTCGACAAGGCCGTCGAGCTCGGAGTGACAGTGATCAATGAAGATGAGTTCAAGAAGTTAATTGGGTGAGAGCAGGAGAGTAAATGCCGCAAAACCTTAAATTGCTTTACACGTTGTTATGTGATGACGTCAGACTTGAAGTTGGAAACAAGCTTTCGTTCATGGGTGTGTTTCAGAACATCATGGTCCAACAACTTCCGCTGCCGCTCTTGAAGTTTGCCGTCGTGAGCCATTGGCAAGGTGAAGGCACTTTCTTGTCAACCGTGCAAATACTAACTCCAGAAAAAAGGGAAGCAGTTGTTGTTTCGCAACCCACCAGCTTCAACATTGCGTCCGGCGGATTTGCGGACAACATAAGCTTTTTTGTAAATGTGACTTTTCCGAGAGCCGGTCAATACTGGGTCCAGACGTTGATTGATTCCAATCTGTTCGCCGAGCAGCCCTTAATTGTCTCCGACGCCACCGCACCAGAGATGGTGGGCGGGTCGGAGTCAATTAATTGATAAGGCCTCAATCAGCTTCGACCACCTCTATGTTGAACAGCTTGATCTTGGAATTGAGAGTCGTGGGCTTAATTCCGAGTAGTCTTGCCGCCTTTGCCTGGTTACCGCCAGTTTCAGAAAGGGCCATTTTGATTAGGTGGGTTTCGAAGCGCTGAACTTCGTCATAGAAATTGATACCAGCCAGAATGTCTAAGGGCTTGAGCTTGGTGGCCTCGTCGGTAAAGGCTTTGTCGCGAGCCAGCGTTGCCGCCTCGCTGAGCAGGGCATCGGCGAGGTCGACAACTCGTTGAATACGGTCGCGATCGGGCCTTTCGGCTAGTTTTAGCCGAACAGTCCTCTCAGGCAGGTGATTACCGACGTCAGCTTGTCTCAGGCTTTCAGAATCCATCAAAGCAGCTTGGTCGACGGTCATAATGCTCCCCTTTCGGACTAAACCTCTTATAGGCAATACACCAAGCATTCGAATTCCGTGACAAGTTTTTTGGATTTCATGCTGGT
>DATIBX010000409.1:0-14485 GCA_035457105.1 Pyrinomonadaceae bacterium | reverse complement strand
CACCGTTAGACCAACCTTGATCTTCATCAAGGCTGGTTACGCACTGGCTGTGCTTAGCGGAATCGCGCTTGTCTTTTTGCTTGCAATGGCCACTGTACCCGCGTACATCTCAATTCCGCTCGCGCTCGCTTTACTTCTGATTCCAGCCTACTACCACCTGCGACGAAACTCAGTTCGTTATACAGTCACAGATGCAAAGCTCGAGATTGATCGAGGATTGGTTTCTCGGACCACCAGGAATATTCCGTTAAGTAAGATTCAGGATGTCACGGTGTCGGCTACGATACCTCAGCGACTGTTAGGGTTCGGCGATTTGATCGTGGATAACGCGAGTGAGCTTGGGGGCTCGACGGTTCTGCACAATATCAACAATCCGCGACAACACGCCGATCTGCTTTTGCGCGAATTAAGACGGTGGCATTAAACTCGACAAATCGGAACTAAAGCGGACCTGGGCACATCTAAACAAGCTGGGGTTCTAACTAAGCTCTTATGTATTCAATTTTTTCAAGATATATCTTTGTTCTTGCGTTCGTCTTAGCGTCTGCAGTAGTAGCTTGCGCGCAAGTTCCCGAAGATCTTAAGCAGTTACTTTCGCCGAAGGTCGATAAGTTTTCCCAGATCAGTTCGCCAAAAGTAATCGACAAAACTCTTAATCCGCCCGACTTTGGGGGCGTCCCACCCGTTGAGGCGGAGTATCGTTCACCTACCGGGGAGCAATTCAGTGTCGTCCTCTTTAGGTCTCAAAGCGACTACGATTCGTATTCAATGTTGACGCAAGCTGCCAGGCACGCTGAGCAATCAACTCAGCGCCAAACTCAGCTAAATCGCGAGTTAGGTACGGCGAGTTTCCGTATTCCGGGTCAAATATCATTCTTCAAAGGGTCCTCGGTCGTCCACGTCCTGACCAAAGCAGGTAAAGATTTTGAGAGAGTGGAGGACGGCATGGAGTTGGCGCGCGCAATTGCAGAGCGAATCGATAAAGGTGAAGGAGATATTCCACCCCTGGTGAAGCATCTGCCAGACCCTGAGAACAGCGAGAGCTCAGCGGTCTACTTTTCTAAATTCGATGCCCCTGAATTGATACTTCCCGGCCAGGCAGTCTTGAGTGCGTTAGATACACACCGTGACGCGGATGCCGTCGTTGCGCGTGTTGGGCTGAGCAAGGTTCTTATCGTTGAGTTCAACACCCCTCAACTCGCCACCGATAACGATCAACGTATCATCGCGAAAATCCACGAGCTATGGAATCAGGGACAACCCGCTCCGACGGCATATCGACGCGTAGGCAATTATTCTGTAATGGTATTTGATGCTCCTGATCAGAAGACGGCGAACGACTTGATCGATCAGGTCAAATACGAGCAGGTGGTCCAATGGCTCGGTGAGAACCCGAATATTCTGAAAGAGGCTCAACGGCGTTACGTGGATACAACGCTTGGCGTCTTCATAGCAGTATTGAAAGCTTCCGGCTTTGCTTTGGTTGGATGTCTGGGCGCAGGTGGTTTGATTGGAGCACTGTTATTTAGCCGGCGGCGAAGTCAACAGAAGCAAGTGGAAGCTTTTTCAGACGCAGGCGGAATGTTAAGACTCAACTTAGATGAGTTGACTCCGAAAAGCCGTGGGTTGTTGCGGGACAGAAACTAGATTGTGAGATGGGAAGTTAATAAGACCTATAACATATTGGGACCTATTCTTAAGAACCCGACGCCCTAACCCTAAAAACAAAAAAGCGCGGCGACAAATGTCGTTCGCGCTTCTTCATTAAACCGGCTCTTAACTGCGGGCTGCTGATTTTTCCTGGGAGGCTCCCCCAAGCCCCGTCAGAACGTCAATCAGCAGCACCGCCATTTTCGCTCATCAACTGCGTCACAAACGCCACTCTGTTCCCCCAAAGAGTCAAACGCTTGCTGTAAATCCTGTGAGAGGATGCCTCCCCCAAAGCCTCCACTCACCGCAGTTATCAAAGCCAGACCCGATTTACCCTCATCTACCCTTCTTGTTCTGTCTGTCCTATTGGCAACGGCCATGCCATTCCGGTTAAAACTGAATTTTTAGCGATTTTCTTCGAATGTTTGCGAGTCAAGATTAATTGGGAGGGGAACAACGCTGCATTTGCGCGTACATTTTCGGTACAAGTGGAGTGTACGAGCGAACGATAATCGCCCGGATCTCAGAAAGAGGTGTGCGTGATCAGGGCAGGGCAGCTACCAAGGCGTCAATGTCTTCGTGGTTATTATAGAAGTGAGGGGCGATTCTGAGTCTGTCACCGCGCGGAGCCGTAATTATCCTTCCTTGTTTGAGTCTCGAGTATAGCTCCATCGCGGGAATGCCACCCTTATGACGGATGCAGACGATCTGCGACTGTTCGTTTTCCAATCGTGAGCTCACAATCTCGTAGCTTCGTAGATCGAGTTGTGAGCAGAAATAGTCAGTAAGCTCCTTAAGGTATTTTTGGATACGACGCACTCCCTGATATCTAATCAGCCTGAGACTGGCTTCCAGGCCATAAAACAGCGCCGCTGGACCAGTACCTGTCTCCCACGCGAGCGCGCCTTCATTCCAGCCTTGATCCCAATTGAAATGGTCCTCAGGATGAGGCACGCTCACCCAGCCGACTAAAGTAGGTTCTATCCTTTCACGGGCTCTGTCAGACAAGAAAAGATAGCCTGTACCCTCCGGACTCAGCAGCCACTTATGACCGCCTCCAGCCGCAACGTCGATAAGCTGGCCTTGAACATCTGTTGGAACTACTCCGAGCGCCTGGATGGTGTCGACAACGAGGAGGGCGTCATGTTTTCGGGCGAGCGTCCCAAGGCGTTCGAGATCAACTCGGAAGCCGGAGGCAAACTGGACGTGGCTAATAGCTATGATTCGAGTTTGTTGGTTTACAAGGCCGGTGAGTTCGTCGAGATCTATCCTTCCGTTGTGTTCATCACAAGTTCGTAGTTCAACTCCAGCAGTTTGTGTCAACCGTAGCCACGGATAGATGTTTGAAGGAAATTCATTTTTGAATGTCACGATGTTGTCGCCAGAACGCCACCTCAGTCCGTTGGCCACGGTCGAGAGTCCATCTGAGGTATTGCGAGTAAACGCGACCTGTTCAGGACGGGCATTGAGAAGCTGCGAGAGCAACCCTCTTGCGCTCTCTTTTATTCCGAGCCAGTCCCTGAAGTTCAATGAGCCATTCTTATGAACATCTCTAAGTTGGGATTCAACCGCTTCTATTGCAGGGATAGGTAGCGGTGAAACAGCAGCGTGATTCAGGTAGATAGCGCGCTGCGTGATTGGAAAGAGCGCGCGCAGTTCCGGTGTCATAAATAGGTGTGTAGTTCGATTAAGGCGTAAACGGATGACCGTAGAATTCTTTATACAACCAACCCAGGACTCGCGCCTCGGCCGTACACAGCGTCTCAATCCAGCAGTTGATCAGGAATTCATTGCGCCCGCGTTCAAAGGGTATTCGTTCCGCTTCAGTCACAATTGAAGGTGAAGTCTTGAGATCCAACTTATAAGCTTCGGCAGTGGCCTCGTTAGCCTTTGCGGCGACGTCCAGTGCGTTTAATAACTGGCTGATCCATGAATGAAGCTGACTTTCGCTGGCGTTTTCGCTGAGAGCCTGGATGATTCCGATCGCGAATCGATCTTCGGCCTTTTTAAACATGAAGATCTCTTCGTTTGATATACGGCTTTGTTGCTGCTTCCACTGGAAAACTTCTTCGACCGATGGATGCCTGATCACCGCGACGCGCTGATCGTAATTTAAAAACCAATCGATGACATCAGGTACGGAATCAAGGATGACTCGACCATGCGAGTCCCTCGCAAGCGGTGGTTCCTGAACTGGACTTCTATTTCTGTCCGGAAATGGTTCCGACATTCTCTAGTTGGTCTCTTTCAGTGTAAACGAAGCTCGGATTTCACCAACGACGTCGCCTCTTCTGTTTTTAACAGGGAAGAAAGCGTACCGTGAAACGAATTCCAGCGATTCATCACTTAAGACCCCGAGCTGGCGCAAGGCCTCAATTACAACTGTGGGACGGGCGCGATGATCGTCGCCGTCTTCGATTTTCAAAGCCAGTCCCAGTCCGTTTGGCCATCTGTCAGAAGGTAGGATACCGGCTGTGTAAACTCCTTCCGCTCCGACCTTCGAAACGATGCGGCCTGGTGATGACCGCATAATCTCAGTGTCGAGGCGATCCTTAGTACCACCAATCAGCTCTGGAAATGCAGTCATCACTTTGACAATGCGATTGCACGAAGCTTTCGTAACATCATCAAACTCTGCCGCAGGTGATACCAGTTTCGCAAAAGCTAATGCCATCGCTTTCACAGTAATTCCGAAGACAGGCACCCCGCAGCCATCCACAGCCACGGCGAGGTCTTGGATAGGAACTCCTGAAAAACTGGCTATGGTTCGAGCTATTCCAATCTGAACGGGATTTTCAGGGCTGTCGTAGGTTTGCGTAGGCGCGCCAAGGTGTTTGGCCAGTGCCAACATGCCGGCATGTTTTCCGGAGCAATTATTTTGCAAGACGTTAGGCTTTTGGCCGTTGGCCCTAAGTTGTTGTGCAGCTTCCTGACTGTATGGTTCGTGAATCCCGCATTTCAGGGCCTCGGGGCCAAGGCCGATTTTCTTCAGCATTGAAGCGACGATTTCGGTATGAATGGGTTCACCGTTGTGCGACGCACAGGCGAGCGCTAATTCGCGATCATCGAAACTAAAATGATCAGCTGCTCCAGAAACCAGGAGTGGTAGAGCCTGAAATGGTTTGGCGGATGACCGAAGGAACGTAACGTTTTCCGGAGCACCGAGGAACCTAACAATTTTCCCGTTCGGTTCAACAGCAACCACATGTCCCCGATGACGAGATTCCGTGAGCGCTCCTCGTCGGACTTCCACTAAAGGCTCAGCGAGTGGTATCTGATTATTCGCAGGCTGTTGAGATGACATGATTGATGAAAGTGGATGTTAGCAGAGGTAAGGCGTCAGGGGTTAGACTTTGGAGTGCGACGGCCCGGCGTCGCTTTGTTATAGGAGATTCGTGGTAGTCGGCTTCCCCAAGATCGTGACTTCGCAGTTATCAATATCGGGCATTATTTGGGAGTTGCTATTCGTAGTTCCAAGGGGCAATCGTCGGGGGCTTTGAATAAGATTCACCTGGTATAACAAGGCGACGCCAGGCCGTCGCACTCCAAAGCTTTACCCCGACTCGGGCACTTCCTCAAACAAAAAAGGCAGCAGGTATGAAAACCTTCTGCCTCGGCTCTGTTATTTTGTGTCTTAACTTATTTCTTCGCTGAATGGGATGCACGCTTCTTTCCGCCTAAACTCAAAACGGTAAGCTTAACGTGACGTTTTCCAAATCGCATTGCTTCTCGACTGCTGGCAGTCCAGATGTCGATTCGGCGTCCCCGAACCATTCCACCTGTATCTGCGACTAAGTATTCTCCACTCCAGTCACCGGCCTCAAGTTTGACGCGAGATCCCAACGGTAACACTCGAGGATCCGCGGCGATCATGCCCCTGCTGACTGGTTTTCCGCTGGCCGTTCGACCTTTTAAGCTGTACGCAGTGGCCAAATACAAGGAGGGCGGAACCTCAAATTCTTCCTTCTCGATCGCAGGACTCACGTTACTAGCCAGAGCCTCTTCTGAAGATGCTTCAGAGGACGACGCTGCCACCGTCACTTTCGGACTGACCTGGATCTCCTTTTGATTTTGTTGGATTTGAGGAGGAAGTGTTTCCGCGGAAAGCTTAAATGCGGAAGGGAATAAAGAACCACTTAGAAGTGCAATTGAGAAAAACGCACTTCCGTTAAAGATAGTTTTAACTTTCAATTCGGGTCTCCTGTCCGATGTTTTTTGTTTGCCCTTCAGCGTCCTGCGCGAGTCCGTTCTTTCCTATGACTCGTCCCCTGGCTCTAGGAGTCACTGCGACGTCAGCCGAGGTTGGGGGCTTGCATCCTTGATGCGGTGCGCTGAAAAGTTCCTAACTACTGTAAATGACTAAAGCGAGCAGGATGCCCGCTTTTTCATATTTGGAGGCTAGCACAGGGAATTAGGGACAGTCTAGGCTTCGAGCGTCAATTCTGTGAGAGATTTGACAACTTTTGGACGTAATTGCTGGAATATGGCGACTTATCCGACCCTAAATTTTCTCAGAGCCTTAGGAAATTTTGGACGATCTGTTCGCCCTCGGGATGGGATTCATCGAAGAGTTCGGGGTGAAATTGGACCCCAAAAAGGCGACGCCCCTTCTGCTGCATAGCCTGAATCTTGCAATTCTGGTTGGAGGCGGTTGTTCGAAAGCCTTCTGGTAGCTCTTTAACTTCGTCGCAGTGGTTGTGCCACACCGTTAGATTCGAGGGCAATCCTTTGAACAAACCTTCACCAGTATTTTCAATTCGAAGGAAGCCACGTTCGCGTTTTGCACCGTCGTAGCCTTCGCCGGGTTCCAATCTACCCATCAATCCAACTTCAGCGCCGTAGGCAAGGGCAATCTGTTGATGACCCCCACACACACCTAAGATTGGTTGACTTGCCTGTTTTATCACTGAGTAGACGCCGCTCAGCGACTCTGGTGCGTACATGTGCCAGGGATGGCTTTGTCCGCTAAGAATGATATGAGAAGGGCGCAGACTGCGAACTCGTTCCAGAGAGACGGTTTGAAAAGGTTCGATGAGAATCTCGAGGCCCGGAATTAATCGACCCAATACGGCTCGGAGTTCCCTTGGACTCGCCCCCTGACCGTCGATTGTGTTGTCTACGAGGTAAACTAGCACGTTATTTCAGACAATAAAGGTTGCCGTTGAAAGCCCCGATGTAAATGCGACCGCCCAGTATCGCCGGCGTTGCGTTGATATTATCACCTATCTTCAGTTCCGATATCGGCTGACCATCTGCGGCAGAAATCACGTGCAGCCAACCGGCTTTGTCTCCAAAGACCAGACGATTATCGACCAACGGTGCCGTACCCCAAATTGGGCCTCTCGCCCGGTAACGCCACACCAACTCACCCTTATCTGCGCTTAGACAATAGAGGTAGTTGTTGCTTGACCCAATATAGACCCGATTGTTTGCGACTACGGGGCTGGCCCAAAAACCGCTGCGATCCTTGGTCGTACCGCCTTCAGCCCTGAATTTCCAGACCGGTGCGCCGTCGACTGCTCCGAAACAGTAGACATAACCATTCTCAGCGGCGGTGTAGATAAATCCATCGGCAAAGGCGGGCGTCGAGTCGGAATCGGCTCCGATTTGAGCTCTCCAAACAGTGCTGCCATCGGCAAGCTTAAGACAAAACAGTTCGCCTCGCTCTGTACCGATATACGCCCGGTTGTCGTGAACTGAAAAGCTGCCCTCCATCGAGCCGAGTCGCTCAGTCTTATAGACTAGCGAACCGTCAACCAAATTAAGACAGTAGAAAAAACCATCTTCGCCGCCGAAGTACAAGCGATCGCCGATCACTGCAGAGCCGCAATCAACCTCAAATCCTGTCTTGAATTTCCAGATCAGCGTGCCGGTTTTGCGATCCACACAATAGATGTAATGGTCGAGGCCGCTGGCAATGATCCTTTCTCCAGCAATGACCGGAGTAGTTTTCAGACTGTCCTCCGCTGTAAAGCTCCAGACCACCCGTCCATCGTGTATATCCAGGCAGTACAAGTTGCCGTCAGCCGACCCAAAGTAGACGTACTTGTCATCGACTGATGGCTGTCCTGGCCAACTTGAGCCGCCCCAGGGATCTTTATGAAGCCGTCCTTTTATGAATTGAGTTTGAAATTGCCAGACAATCTGAAGTGGCTTGTCCGAGAGAGGGCCCGTCCCGAAATTATTGCGGGATGGGCTGCCAAGCCACATTGGAATCGAAGCCGGCGGCTTTGGAGGAGGGGAAGGTTTAGCCTCAGTTTCCTTAACAATTTTGCCTGCGCAACCGGTCACGAGACACAATGCGACCGAGAGAATTGAAGCGATTCCGAATTTGGGTGACGAGACAGAAAGCATGTCCGCCAATTGGGGGAAGTTCATCGGGGGGAACCTGTTTTCAAATGTTCAGACGAGCGTGATTCGGGTCAGACTCAACCTAACCATTCGCCTTTATAGACTACTGCAGCACTTGCGGTGATCACAACTTCATCGTCATCGCGCCACTGAATATTAGCTTCTCCGCCAGGCATTGATACGTGCACCTCTCTATCTGATTTGCCGTTGATCATTGAAGCTATAGCGCCAGCGCAAGAGCACGTACCCGAGGCAGAGGTTTCACCCACTCCACGTTCCCAAATACGCATTTCGAGCGACTGGCGGTCGACAACCCGAACGAAGACAACGTTGGTCCGATCAGGAAACTGCCGGTCGTTTTCAATCGCTTTGCCTAAGGTCCGCCAATCCAGTGCAGCGAAATTGTCAACAAAAATGCAGCAATTGGGATTTCCCATTTGCAAGGCTGTTACCACCACCGACTGACCAGCAATCTCTAGCGGATAACCCATGACCCTTTGCGGTGAGCCGCTCACAATCATTGGGATGGAGGCCGGGTCGAATTTCGGTTTGCCCAACTGCGATTCAAAAACATAGTGTCCGGGTGCTGGCTGGTCGCGCAGAAAATATATCTTCAATCCAGTACGCGTACTGAGGCGGAGTTTTGGTTCACTCCAACCACCGGTGTAATAAAGATAGGCGACGGCACAACGAGTTCCGTTGCCTGATAGGCCTGCTTCGCTGCCATCCGGGTTGAAGATCCGGCAGCGAAAGTCGGCCTCATCACTTGTGATTTTGCTGATGATGGCAATGCCGTCGCCTCCGGCGCCGTAGTGTCGATTGCAGATACGCTTGGCGAAGTCGCCCAGATCATCAATGCCGGCGAGTGCTGACTCTTCAATTACGAGATAGTCATTTCCCAAACCGTGGAACTTTGTGAATCGTGGGTTCATTTTCAATTAGGCGGGGCTGTCTCCCAGTAGTCTCTTTAAGCGTCCGGTCAGCACAGGTTCGATGTGCAGTAAGCGCTCGTAAACGGTCAGCTGGCCACGGTGATACATTTCGTGGCTTACTGCAAAGGTTAGGAAATCATTCTTGGAAGTCGGTTTCCCATCGAATCGATACATGCTTTGGTCCAACTTTTCCCAATACTTGCCTATTGTTTCTTCGGCCTCCAGCATACTTTTCTGCAGCAGCTCGAGCAGCGACTCTTTATCAATTACTTCTTTGACGCCAGGCGAATATTCGTTGCTATGTTCCGCAAAAGACTGTCGTCTTAGATTCGTATCATCGCGACAGGTTTCACCCACCAGGAGTTGTTGTGACTCGACAATATGTTGCAGCAACTCCGTAATGCTGCGTGTTTCTGGCGTCGCACGAAATGAAAACTGGTCCGCGGGAATCTTCTCGACTTCGTTGATTAAGCCCCTTCTAACTTCTTTCCAAAGAGTAATAATAGTTTCCGCAGCCACGTATAATTCCTTTCTCTCACAGCCAAAGAATCATGTTTAAGAAGAGATGAGTTGGGTTATGAAGATCGTCCGTCGAATGAAGCGAGCAGCAAGGCGATCGGATCGATGCAAACGGTTCGAGGCTCAACGTCGGAAGAATAATTATTTACCATAATTGAAAAAGCCAGGTGCTCGCCCGCAACCGTTGTCACATAGCCCGCCAGACTGGCAGCAGAACTAAGGGATCCGGTTTTGGCTCGAAGATTATTTTCGGCAACTGTGTTTTTCAATCTGTTCCTGAGTGTCCCATCGACACCCGCAATGGGCAAAGCATCGCGAAAAACGCTCGCGTAACGATGCCGGCTCATGAACGATAACAGCTCAACGGACGCCTCAGCTGTAATCATGTCGTTCCGGGACAAGCCCGAGCCATCGCCCAGTACCAACGCTTCAGGGCGGATTCCGGCACTCTTAAGAAATGCTTTTACAGCCTCGAGCCCAAGGTCTTCAGATGTTTGAATATCTTGATCGGTAGTTTGAGGTGGTACTACTTTCCCAAGTGTTCTCAGGATCAGTTCAGCATAGAGATTCTGACTTGGTTTTAAGGTTTGCGCAGCGATGACACTAAACGGCGGCGACTGGAGAGTGGCAATTTCAACTGCTGAGGCAGGTTGGTTACTGACAATGCTTGAGGCTAACAGGCTTTCAATTGGACCAGACGCTCGCGACTTGCCTGTTACTACAACGCCTTTTTGGGTTAGCGCCGCTCGCAGAAGATAAACAAAAAGCAAGCCAGGATGCGATATGCCGATACCCCCGATGTAGCCTCGATCATCGAGACCGATTGTTCCGCTAATCGTAATCTTGTCTGCAGCAAGTCCTCGATGGATTGCTATTTTCCGTTGAGTTCCTCTCGCCGTCGTTGTGACTTCGTTGACAATTGTTAGTAGCGGATCTGGTGGGCCAGTTGTGATACTTGCGCGAGCGCCGACCGCGGCTCCGGGTTTAACAAACAGATCGAGGGCGTTGTCATTGATCGTTAACGGGGTAATTTCAGCGCCGTAATACCACGTTAAATCTTCCCATTCCCAACCGGAACCGTATTTTGGTCCAACAAAATATGACTCGTCTCCAACCAGATCGCCTTCAACTCGCTTCACACCTGCGCCGACGATGCGGTTTGCAAGATCATCGATTCCCTTTAGGTAGTCGCCATTGTTGAAACGAGCGGCAATTGACGGATCGCCTCGCCCAAAGATCGTTACGTCACCTTTAATGACACCGTCTGCGGAGGGCTTTGATTGAGCATAGACTGACGTATTGAAACGAAAGTCTGGACTCAAACGGTCAAGCGCGGTCGCGATAGTATAAATCTTCATGTTTGACGCTGGTCGCAGCAGCTTTTGAGCGTTCTCCTCAAAAAGGACTCGGCCTGTGTCTAGCGACGTCACTTTAATTCCAATCATTGCCGAAGACAGTTCCGGTTTTCGCAGGATCTCCGTAATACGCGTCTGTAACTCCGCTACTGATCTTGTAGTGGTGTTGGATTTTGGAAGACTTGTAGTTGGTGGGGCTTCAATTGGTTGCGGTGGACCAAGAGGAACCGGAGTTGGAGAAGGACTCGGAGTGCGTGCCGGAAGAGTTTGGGGTATCTGATTGGGAGTTTCTAGCCGTCGAGCACGCTGACCTGCATCAACGGGCCTTGCCGGATTGAGGGTCGTTAGAACAAAAGTTGAAAGTAGGAAAAGACTAGTGGCCAGTGAACCTTTTTTGCTCTTCATTGGTTGATTGATTTTTGTTTCCCCGGAATTCTAACGCTCGCCTTTAATCAGTCGTTCAAAGGCTTCCGCATTGCCCATTTCATCGTTAACAAAACTTAAGCAGATCACTTTCCGGCTGACTTCCGCTCACCAATAGGTGTTAGCGTGCCCATCAATTCAACGAATCGCGGATCAGCGCGAAGCTTGGACCAGCTGGGATCGTTCTCAAAACAACCTCGATTCTCGTTGCCCAGCGCAATAGAGCGGGCTAGCCAGGCGAATGCTTCGTCGCGCATTTCTTCGAGGGCGTAGACTGAGGCGATCGAGTACGAGATGTCAGCGTCTACCTCACCATTGCGTTTCACTTTCTCGTTGATCTGCGCCAGTGCTTCATCATGCCTTCCCTGAGCACTCAGGAACATGGCGAGGAAGGGACGGATTCCATGCATGTTCGGATGTCCGTCGACAATATCGCTCATGAGGGAGGCGGCCTCGTCGGTCTTACCCGTGTAGTACAACGCCAGCGCGCGGAATGTGCCGACTAGTGGGTTATCCGGATCCCCGGCGTTATCAAGCTGCCGGAACGTCTCATCGAAGTTTCCCAGGTACATGTAGACCAGGGCGCGGCCATAACTAGCAACCACGTGCGCCGCGGGATCTAACCTTACCAATCGATCGTAACTGCGTAATGCCCTGCCATATTCACCATCAAGACGGTGAAGCATCGCTTTTACGAAATGGACCACGCCTTCGTTTGGAGCTTCACGCCTGGCGCGACTGACTTCCTCGCGGGCCTTCTGTTTTTGACCGCGCCAAAGATACACAAACACCATGAGCATGCGCGCTTCGAAGATGTTGCCATCGATCGATAAGGCCTTATTAAAAGCGACCTCGGCTTTCTCATAATCCTCAGCACCGCCGAATCCTTTCAAGACTCGATTGACATAAGCCGCGCCCAGACCATCGTGGGCCAGAGCAAAGTTAGGATCGAGATCAATCGCAGCTTGAAAGTGTTGGATTGCGGCGTCGCAGTCTTCCGGAGCAATGCTACTAAAAATGAAACGAGCGAACAGATCGCGTCCGCGTAAGTATTGTTCGTAAGCGGGAGCACTATTTGTAGCGGATTTCGTGATGCCAACTTTTTCAGCCGGGCTCAACTCCAGCCGCAGTCCTTCAACGATTCTCTGAACGATGGTGTCCTGTAACACGATGATGTCAGAAGTGCTGGTGTCAATGCGATCGCTCCAGATGATGTCGCCCGTGGAAACATCTAGCAGTTGGGCCGTGACTCGAAAGTTGTCGCCGCCGTAAATAAACCCGGCCGTTAACACGGCTCCGACTTTCAGTTCCTGACCCACCTGTCGAGGATCGATCACTTGTCCTTGATACTTGGCGATCACTGATGAAGGACGCACGACGAGTGAACGTACACGTGCTAATTCGGTGATGGCCGCATCGGCAAGTGAGAACTCATAAAAAGACTTTGACGCATCATTTGCGAGATTTCTGAACGGCAAGATGGCCAAGCTCTTCTTGTCTTGATCAGCGACTGTCGTCAGCGGTGTTTCTTCTACACCCGCTCGCGTTGGTCCAGTTAGATTTGGTGAGGAGGTTGGCATTTCGCTCCGTGTAATAGATTTCAACCAACGCATTGCGCGCGATACAGGATTCGCTCCGCCAAGGTGGCGTGGAGGTTCGGGTGCGACATTTTGTAAATGAACGGCGCCTGAATCAATCTCTTGCAGGACCAGTCGTAACTGGTCCCGCATGTTTTCCATGTTCTGATATCGATCTCCGGGATTCTTTGCGAGGGCCCGGTCTACCACGTCCTGCAAGCGCGGGGGAATCGGTGAGGCTCGCATCTCCTCAATTGGCGGCGCCGCGTCATAAAGTACTGCGTGGCGAACATCAATCGTTGTTTTTCCGCGGAAGGGCCATGTCCCGGTCAACATCTCGTAGAGAAGGACTCCGAGCGAGAAAATATCCGCGCGCTTGTCAACCCGGTCACCACGAGCCTGCTCTGGAGCTGCATAGGTTGCTGTTCCATACGGGACACCCACCTCAGTTAATTCTGTGTGATGAATCCCGGTAGTTGCGGCTTGTTCGTCGTCTAATAGTTTCGCTAAACCAAAATCAAGAACCTTCACCTGGCCCGCAGGCGTGACCATTACATTTCCGGATTTTATGTCCCGATGGATAATTCCCCGACTGTGCGCTGCGGCCAAAGCATCAGCTACCTGGAGACCAATCAAAACCGCAGTCTTCAGTTCCAACGGTCGTCCCGCTACCAGCTGTCGCACATTTTTCCCTTCAACGTGTTGCATGGCGATGAAGTGCACGCCATCAACTTCATCGAGATCGAAGATCGTGCAGATGTTTGGATGGTCCAACGCGGATGCGAGACGGGCCTCGCGCTCAAAACGTTTCAGGTTTGCTTCTTTGGCAGTGAGTTCTGGAGGCAGCACCTTGATGACAACCGATCGGCCCAGTTTGGCGTCAGTCGCTCGATACACAGCGCCCTGTCCACCCGCCCCGAGTTTCTCCGTGATTTGGTAATGGCGGAGAGTTTTGCCAATCATTGTAATTCAGCTTGTCGAGGCATCAACTTTCGGCAGTGCCCATTGCAGTGAGGTAAAATAAGCGGGCCTACGCAGCTCGTGAGAAGTGTAAGCCCAATCGATTTTCGAGTCGCGGGCGGCAAGGGCAACTACGGATTAACCGTTATCAAAGGTTTCGAGCAACTCCGTTGCATTCGCGGTCGCTGTGCCAACCTTTCCTACGACGATCCCGGCCGCATGATTTGCTAAGGTAGCGGCCTCGAGCATTGAGGCTCCAGTTGCGAGCGCTCCCGCTAGTGCTGCTATCACAGTATCTCCGGCTCCGGTTACATCATATACCTCTCTGGCAGCGGTTTTAACATAAACCGGGTGCCCATCTTTGCTGAGCAACAGCATTCCCCGATCGCCCCTGGTAATTAACACCGAATCGCAACCTAATCGTTCACGAATGATTTCAGCAGCTCGTTGAAGTCCATGATCTGAATCTTCCTCTGTATCACTCATCTTTAGAGCTTCATGATGGTTCGGCGTGATCAGGGTAGCTGGTCTGTAAAAATTGAAATTTCTTAGCTTCGGATCGATCAAGACTGGAATGCGACCATAGGCCAGCGGCAGGACCTCATTGAGAATGCGCGGTGTTACGACACCTTTGTCGTAGTCTGAAACTACCAACGCGTGCGCTTCCACTAAGGCGCTCTTCAGTCGATCAATAATGCGATTTTCAATTTCTGCGTCA
>DATIBX010000408.1:0-6717 GCA_035457105.1 Pyrinomonadaceae bacterium | reverse complement strand
CAAGCGGTCGAAAGTCTCAGACTTTGACTCCCGGTGGCGATCCGGGAATGGCAGATCACCTTCATTTTAGTAACGATGGTACATCGCTCATTACGACTTACAATCCGCGACCAGACCAGATAACGGCCGGTCGATCTGTCCCAACCAGCACCATAAAAATCTGGGACGTGAAGTCAGGTCGAGAAGTGCGAACGTTAAATGCCGGCACAAGTACTATAGAGGCGCGCTTCAGTTCTGATGGGCGCACGATTGGTACGATTGAACACATGGGCCAGGTGTCGTTGTGGGACGTGAACTCAGGTACCAAGATTCGCGACCTAACGACCTCGCCAATGAGCCGGCTCACGAACATGGGCAATCTCCCGAATATTTCCAATATGAGAAATCCGAAGGCCATTGCCGCCGCAATGCCAAACATGAATGAAATTTCGGAGATGATGACCAACACCATGGGCGCGCTCTCAGCTGGCACCGTGGGCCGTAACGTCACGTCGATCGCTTTCAGTCCCGATGGACGAATCATCGCTACTGGTGGAGTTGAATCGAAATCAAACTTCGATATGGCGGCGATGATGTCCCAGGCTCAGAAAGGTTCGCGGAAGGGCCAAAAGCAGCAAGATCCGAACGACATCATGAAAGACTTCAAAGTCGAAGCGATCGGTCAGGTCAAGTTATGGGACGCGGCAACAGGTAGCGAGATTGGCGCTCTAAAAGGTCATGGCAAGGGCGTGACACAAGTGGCTTTCAGCCGTGACAGTCGATTACTGGCATCGAGCAGTTCAGATAACACTATCAAGATTTGGGATGTTGCGTCTCAACGCGAACTAAAAACACTTCGGGGTCACAGTTCGAATATTGAGTCAATCGATTTTAGTCCCGATGCCCGGCTGATTGCCTCGGCGAGCGAAGACGGCAGCACCTTTCTCTGGGACGCTCAAACGGGTGAACAACTATTGACGATGATCTCTCTGGACGAGGGAGATGAATGGATGGTGGTCACTCCACAAGGTCTTTTTGATGGGACACCTCAATCCTGGAACCAAATTCTCTGGCGCTATAACCAGGAAACTTTTAATGTTGCGCCAATAGAATGGTTCTTTAACGAATTTTATTATCCTGGACTGTTAGCCGATATCTTTTATGGCAAGCGACCGCGTGTTTCACAAGATGTCTCAAAGAAGGATCGGCGCCAGCCAGTTGTAAAGCTGTCTCTCCCTGGCGAGATTCCCGCGTCTGGCATCACCTCTCGCACAGTCAAGGTAAAGATCGACGTTACTGATGCTCCCGCCGATAAAGACAATCCAAAGGGCAGCGGCGCTCAAGATGTGAGACTCTTCCGGAATGGATCGCTGGTAAAGGTCTGGCGAGGAGACGTATTGAATGGACAGAAGACAGCGACACTTGAAGAAGAGATCACTGTTACTGCTGGTCCAAACCGCCTGGTGGCGTATGGCTTCAACAGGGACAATGTTAAGAGTAAAGACTCGCCTCTTATCTTTAACGGCGCTGAGAGTTTGAAGCGAAAAGGGACCGCCTACATAATCGCCGTCGGCCTGAACGAGTATGCAAACAGTCAGTACAATCTGAAGTACGCAGTGGCCGACGCGCAAAGTTTTGCCGAGGAAATGCGTCTGAAGCAATCACAGGTAGGCGACTTCGAACGGGTTGAGGTAGTGCCGCTGATAAATGAAAATGCGACAAAAGCGAACATATTGGCAGCATTGCGCAAGTTAAGCGGCACCCAGGAAGCACCGACGTTAAAGGCAACCGCGCTCGACAGTTTGAAGCGAGCACAACCGGAAGATACGGTAATAATCTATTTTGCCGGTCACGGTACGGCCCAGGCTCAGCGGTTCTATTTGATTCCTCATGATCTCGGTTATGAAGGTGATCGAACAAAACTTACTGAGGCCGGTTTGAAGTCCATCCTGGCACACAGTATCTCTGATCTTGAGATTGAACAGTCTGTCGAAGGAATTGACGCAGCGCACATGCTACTGATCATTGACGCTTGTAACTCGGGCCAGGCGCTTGAAGCCGAAGAGAAGCGGCGTGGTCCAATGAACTCGAAAGGGCTGGCCCAGCTTGCTTACGAAAAAGGTATGTATATTCTGACCGCTGCGCAAAGCTTTCAGGCCGCTCTCGAAGCTGCTCAGTTGGGCCATGGTCTATTGACTTATGCGCTGGTCGAGGAAGGTCTAAAGACTCCGGTGGCAGATAACGAGCCGAAGGATGGTGTGTTGCAAGCGCGTGAGTGGCTCGATTTCGCAACCGATCGAGTGCCGCAGATGCAGCAACAGAAGATGAACGACGGTCGCGGGGTCTCCCTTGCTTTCACAGAGGGAGAAAAAGAGATTGCGGAACCAGAGAAGCGATCAGTCCAACGACCTCGCGTCTTCTATCGACGGGACATGGACCAAAATCCCCTCGTTATCGCGAAGCCATAACCTTGGAGTGCGGCGGTCCGGCGGCGCTTTTCACTCCACGTGCCTTAAGGGACCTTCATTTGAAATCAACAGCCTTGATATCGAGGTAATAGAAAAGCGCCGCCAGGCCGGCGCACTCCAAAAAGATGCCCGATCATCCGTTCGGTAAATCGATCCCCAGGAAAGAGGGCCGCAAAAAGGTCACGGGCGAAGCTCTGTATGTTGACGACCTTTCTTTCAATGGGATGATCCACGGCGTCACGGTCCGAAGTCCGGTCGCTCGCGGCAAGATCAAAAACATTCTCTTCGAAGGTGACTTGCCATGGGATGAATTCACGATAGTCACCGCAAAAGATATTCCCGGTGGAAACTTCGTTGCCCTTATCCTGAATGACCAACCATATCTCGCGGCCGAGATGGTTAATCACCCTGAGGAGCCAGTGGTCCTGCTGGCGCATGAAAGCAAATATCTTCTCGAGGAGGCGCGACGTAACGTTTGCATCGAAATCGACGAGCTACCCGCTGTCTATTCCCTTGAAGATTCACTGGCCCGGCAAACGGTCATCTGGGGCGAAGACAATATCTTCAAGAAGTTCTTAGTGGATAAAGGAAACGTAGACGATGTTTGGTCGAACGCGCACCTTATCGTAGAGGGTGAATACCGGACCGGCGCCCAGGAACAACTCTACATCGAGAACAATGGCGCAATTGCGATCGCCAATAAGAAAGACGGTGTGACAGTTTGGGGCTCAATGCAATGCCCTTACTACATTCACAAGGCCCTCGTTAAGTTGTTTGACCTGACGGAGGACAGGATCCGGGTCATTCAGACTGAGACTGGCGGAGGTTTTGGGGGGAAGGAAGAGTATCCATCAATGATTGCGGGCCATGCGGCATTGCTCGCCTGGAAGTCGGGAAAGCCTGTCAAGATGGTTTACGATCGAGCAGAAGATATGGTCGCCACCACCAAGCGACATCCTTCGCGAACCCGCCATAAGACGGCAGTCTCCGCCGATGGAAAACTGCTCGCGATGGAGATCGAGTTCATCATTGACGGTGGAGCTTATTGCACACTTTCGCCTGTGGTCCTTTCCCGGGGCACGATTCACGCCGCTGGTCCATACTATTGTCCCAACGTACGAATTAAGAGTCAGGCCGTCGCCACGAACGTTCCCCCGCAAGGAGCCTTCAGAGGCTTCGGTGCGCCGCAAAGCATATTCGCGCTTGAACGTCACCTCGATAAGGTCGCCCGTCAACTTGGTCTGACAGCTGAAGAATTCCGCAGGCGGAACTTTATACACGAGGGCGAAACGACCGCGACGAGTCAGGAGATTCGTGAGCGAGTCGACATGGAAGGCTTACTTAATAAGGCCCTGGAATTAACCGATTATCACGCGAAAACCAGACGCTTTGCAGCTGAGCGTGCGGGCAGAGTGAGGCGCGGAATTGGTTTCGCTTCGTTTATGCATGGAGCCGGATTTACCGGTTCCGGCGAAGTCTACTTGCAATCCGTAGTGGGTGCCGAAGCGACTGCCGATGGTCGTGTGCAATTGCTTGCGGCAAGTACCGAGATAGGCCAGGGAACGAATACGATTTTTTCGCAGATAGCTTCTGAAGCACTGGGAATAGATTTTGACTTGATTGAAGTGCTGCAACCCGACACCAGTAAAGTTCCAAATAGTGGTCCAACTGTCGCTTCGCGTACCGCAATGGTGGTCGGGAAATTAGTTGAATCGGCAGTGCGCGGGTTGAAGCAAACTTTGATCGGCAGCGGCTTGCTTGCCGACAACTATTCGTCCTCCGATTTTCGCAAAGCCTGCGGCGAATACATTGCCCGCTTTGGCTCGCTCAAAACCTCGGCCACGTATCAACCTCCACCGAACGTTCATTGGGATGACGAAAAATACCAGGGCGACGCGTATGGAGCTTATGCATGGGCCGTATATGTCGCCCAGGTGGCCTTTGACGAAATGACTTATGAGGCGCACGTCGAGGATTTTGTCGCATTACAAGAAGTGGGGCGTGTGATCAATCCCGTTCTAGCTGCCGGACAGATCGAAGGCGGTGTGGCCCAGGCGATCGGCTTTACACTATTTGAGAATGTAGTTTGGAAAGACGGACGGATGATCAACAATCAGATGACCAACTACATAATTCCTACGCCAGCTGATATTCCGCCGATTCGAGTGTACTTCCAGGAAAACCCTTATGCTTACGGTCCAGGCGGAGCAAAAGGGATTGGAGAATTACCGATGGATGGAGCGGCACCGGCAATATTGAACGCTCTGGAAAATGCGACTGGACTTAGCTTTAACGAAGTACCTCTCTTACCTGAGAAAATGATGGAAGGAACGCTCGCTCAGTCTTGAGCTAAAAACGTGGGTTCACTGCAAACGATCCAATTCATCGTCAATGGCAAGTCGGAAAAGAGAGAATTGTTTCCGATGGCAAGACTACTCGACGTCTTGCGCGAAGAGCTCAAGCTTACCGGTACAAAGGAAGGTTGCGGCGAAGGAGAGTGTGGCGCCTGCACTGTATTAATCGACGGACAGATCGTTAACAGCTGCCTCGTTCCTGTGGCGCAGGTCGAGGGTACAACCATAACGACGATCGAAGGGATAGCTCACGAAAACGATCTACATGCGGTCCAACAAGCATTTATCGAACATGGCGGAGCACAGTGCGGTATCTGTACACCGGGAATGGTCCTGGCAGCAATTAACTTGCTCGAGCGAAGTCCGAATCCAAACGAGAATGAAATCCGCACTGGTCTCGCCGGTAATCTTTGTCGCTGCACCGGCTACATGAAAATTTTTGAATCGATCCTTAAGGCCTGCCAATTGAATCGTTAAATAATGCGTGGCTACATTCCCGGTTATGAACTAGTAACTCCTACGTCGCTTGACGACGCTCTCGCTCTGATCGCGACCGATGGCTGGAAGCCGTTTGCTGGAGGCACCGATCTAATGGTCCTCTTGGAAGCGGGACGGCTGACTCATCAGAAATACGTAAACATTTGGTCACTCAACGAGTTGAGAGGGATCGAGATTACTCCGACCTCAATTACTCTCGGAGCGCTTACCACCTACTCAGAAGTACAAGCTAATAAAGTTTTGCGCGCCGAGTTCCCAATGCTGTGTCAGGCCGCAAGTGAGACCGGTGGCCTGGCGATTCAAAATCGCGGCACTCTGGGCGGAAACATTATTAATGCTTCGCCGGCGGCTGATTCTCCACCGGCGTTGCTGGCTTACGACGCAGAAATCGAGCTCACTTCAAAAGCTGGTTCGCGCTGGTTGCCGTATCATGGATTTCACACAGGCTACAAACAAATGCTCATAAAGCCTGGTGAGTTATTAACGAAAATTCGACTGCCGCGAGATAAAACTGATTGGATTCATTACTTTCGCAAAGTCGGTACGCGTAAGGCTCAGGCCATCTCCAAAGTTTGTTTCTCAGCGACGGCCAAGGTACAAGACGCTCAAGTCACCGATGTCAGACTCGTCTTCGGAAGTGTTGCTCCAGTTGTGATCAGGTGCGTGAGTGTTGAGAATTCATTGCGCAACACAACCATTAGCGAAGCTACAATAGACACCGCCCGCAGTTTGTTACGCAGTGAGATTTCGCCGATTGACGATATACGGTCTACCGCGCCGTATAGACTACAAGTAGCGCTAAACTTACTCACCGATTTCTTGTTTCGTCTAGGTCCGCAGGTCAAACACTGACTAATGTTTGTCGCAAGGTCCAATGACCCTAATATCCCCGCACTAATCCTTCATGGATTGATCTGCTTAGGTTTGGCCCTGATGCCGACCGCAACGTCGAAACAAGATCCAAATATAAATTTTGAGGGTTTGGTAAATGGCGTTCGCATAAACGTGTGGGAAGGCACTGTTTCTTTTGAGCGCAACAATGCTCGAGACAAGGCCACCACTGGTCTCGTAATTGAAGACGGCGACCGGGTCTTTAGCGAACGCTCCAGCCGGGCGGAAATCCTGTTGCAGCCCGGAAATTATCTTCGGCTCGCCAACGATACGCAGTTGAAGTTCCTCAGCACCACCTACGACAAGGTTCGTCTTGAGTTGACGGCTGGCTCCGTAAACTTTGAACTCTTAAATGATCCGTGGGTCTCGCCGCTCACTGAAGCAGTTGGTCGGTATGATCTTATTCGCACTATCACGCCAGCCGGAGAGATTTTGATCGTGCAGCCCGCCATCATACGAATAAGCGTTGCTGCTGACAACACGGTCGAAGTAGTAGTGCGAAGCGGGACAGCGATATTGGATGGACA
>DATIBX010000407.1:0-14304 GCA_035457105.1 Pyrinomonadaceae bacterium | reverse complement strand
GTTCTTTATCGTCGAACATGGAATATCCGGTCACTGCGACCATAGGAATCGACTCGTAGCCGGGGAGCATTCGTAACTCTCGTGCGAGTTGATAGCCGTTCATCTCCGGCATGCCAATGTCGGAGATTATCACATCGAACTGCCGTTCGCGTGCAACTTTGAGAGCGCCCATTGCAGAAGCCGCGGTCACCACATGATAACCAGCATGGGTTAACAAGACTGAAAGCATCTCAGTAACATCAGCTACGTCATCTACGACCAGGGCGTTTGGGTGTGCAGGTGGTCCCAGACGTTCTTTTGCTTTTCTCGAAGTGGGAATGGGTTCCTTGTTTGGAAAAGATGAGCTGGAGGTCTGCGACCGGGCCTGAAATTCTGAAGGGAAAAGGTTACTGCTACCGCCTTGCATTATTGGCCTTTCCGCCGGGATCGTCCGACGTAACTTAAGTGGCGAACACGCTTAATTTATCTGAAAGGGATCAGACATGTCCATGATCCTGGAGCGCCAAGCGTTTTTTTTGGACTTTGGACTTTGGTCTTTGGTCTTTGGTCTTTGAGCTTTCAGTCCTTGAAGTCAATGTTCGATCTCAGCCTAGAAGGTTCAAGTCCAAAGACCAAAGGCCCAAGACCCAAGTCCAAAACCATAAACCGACTCCCTCTCATAACGTCTTCGTAGACACTGCTCGCTTAACATGATAGGTTGAGCGAAACGGCAAGCGTAATGGTTCGATCCACATGGTCGACTCGAATTTTGAGTAACGCTTCGAAGATTTACCGTCAGGCCATCACGGCACGATCCACCCACGCGGACCGGTAAATTTGCAAAGGAGAGGGACGAGAGAATGGCAGCAAGAAAGGGAACTAAGAAGAGCCGAGGTGGGCGTAAGAGTGCCGGTAAAGCCTCGAAGAAGAAGACAACCAAAAAAGCAGCTTCACGTGGAGGAGCCAAAAAGTCGACTAAGAAAGCCGCTAAGAAAAGTGCTTCCAAAAAAGCTGGTGCCACTAAGGCCACCAAAAAGGTAGCGAAGAAGACAACAAAGAAGGCCGCAAAGAAAACAACGAAGAAGGCCGCTCCAGCCAAATCTACCAAGAAGAAAGCGGCAAGCCGTCGCGCCCCATCCGTTAGTGCTCCGATGGCAGCGCCTCCTGAAGTTGCTGAAGCTCCGGCTCCCGATGATTCAAGCAGCCCCGGACAGTTGGATACTTCTCAACTCGATAACTCAGGCGTCGATGATGAATAGGGGCTGGCTCGCTCTTCGTTAAAGATCGCAGTCTCGCCTGTAACTGGTTACCCGTTCAAGATGTATCCAGCCGGCAACCTATTCATTCCTGTCGAGCACGGTCGTCTGGAGGCGATTCTAAAAGAGCCCGTACACGAGCCGCGTAAAGGCATAGCTCTCGTTCTTCATCCACATCCCCTCGGCGGCGGTACGATGCACAATAAAGTTGTGTTTCGTGCCGCCGCGGCCTTGAATGAAGCGGGCCTGACCACCTTGAGAGTCAACTTTCGCGGTGTGGGCCAAAGCACTGGGGTGCATGATGAGGGACGCGGCGAGATGGATGACGCTCGCGCGGGTCTCGAATACCTGGTTAACAACTTTCCAGGAGAGCGGGTCATTGTTTGTGGCTTTTCATTTGGCGCTCGCGTTGGAATGGAAGTGGGAATGACAGACCAGCGCGTTCAATATCTGATAAGTATCGGCACTCCACTGAATTCATTTAATTTTAGCTTTCTTGAGCAATGTACCAAGCCATTGCTCTTCGTTCACGGCGAAGATGATGAGTTTGGTGAAGTGGCTAAGCTGCGCGAGTTAGTTGCAAGAATTCGTAACTCTCACCCTGTCGAGCTCGTAGTCATTCCCAACACCGGCCATTTCTTTGATAACCATCTTGACGAACTCAAAGTAGCTATTAGTGAGTGGGTTGCGAGACGGTTAGCCAACTAATCATTGTTTGCCGTTTGTCGGGCCAATACTAATGAAATTGGACGTTTCCGGTTTTTTGTCCCTTAATTTCAAGCGAACGAGAGTAAAAGCGACTGCACAAACGATTGCGGCAGCAACGCCGCCAAGTAGCAGTTTTCCCAAATCGTTAAAATTGGTCGTCTCTTCCTGAAAGAAAAGCACGACTAAGAGGACGCTGTTGAGTGATAAATGCATCGCTATGGTCCACCTTTCCAAAGTGCTATCTGCCAATACTACCGAGCAGCTGTTCATTAGACAGCGTGGTTGGTTCGTTTGTTCCAGACAGGTGCCCTATGGGCGAACGATTAAAGCTCCGGCTGCATAAAACGTATTTCCCTTGAATTTGAAGGAGTCAGGTCAATTATGAGTGAGATAAGAGATCCGGCGATTCGCATTACGCTGTTGCCCCGGGATACCAACTCTCAAGGAACAATCTTCGGAGGCGTCATCTTGAGTTACATCGATACGGCTGGAGCAATAGAGGCTCACCGGCACACGAGGATGGAGCGCTTTGTGACTGTGGCTATGCGCGAGGTAATTTTTCACAAGCCGGTATTCGTAGGCGACCTGGTAAGTTTTTACTGCGAGACGGTTCGAATTGGAAAGACATCAATTACAGTGCGAGTTATTGTCGAAGCTGAAAGACTCGGGAAAGATGGCCAAGTTCGTGTCACCGAAGCGGAAGTGGTTTACGTAGCAGTCGACAAAGAGGGCAATAAGATACAGATCAGGCAGCCAAGTGAGTAATGCGTCTTCGGACTTTGATCTTTGGTCTTTGAACTTCGTGGATTCAAGCAAGGGCAACACCAGATCCGGAAGAAGGTAGCCAGGGGTGAAGCAAAGCGGAACCCCTGGATCAGTGGTTTAACGAGTCGGAGGAGCCCTGAAAGGGCGGCAGAGTTTTGACTATTCAAGCTCGTGTGTTCTGTCGCTCTTTCAGAGCTCCGGAAAAACTATCTCGTTTTCCAGGGGTCCGCTTGGCTTCACCCCTGGATCAGTGTTTTAACGAGTCGGAGCCCTGAAAGGGCAGCAGAGTTTTGACTATTCAAGCTCGTGTGTTCTGTCGCTCTTTCAGAGCTCCGGAAAAACTATCTCGTTTTCCAGGGGTTCCGCTTTGCTTCACCCCTGGCTATCTTCTTCCGCGCCTTCGGCGCTCCGGATCTGAGACCAAAGTCCAAAGATCAAAGACCTAAGATCAAAGGTCAAATCCTCAATTCAATTTCGCTTGCATCCTCCGAAGTGAAACCGCAGCCTCAGTAAAGTCAGGCTTTTCTTTTAAAGCCAATCCGTAATGTTTAGTCGCTTCAAGGAATTTTCGCCGGCTCTCGTACACTCGACCAAGATTAAAATGTGGGAACGCGTAAGACTCGTAACGCGGAGCCAGCAATGCTCGCTTAAACCAACGCACCGATCCATAAGTATCGCCTTTGGCAAGTAGATAACTGCCGATGTCATTGTAGGGATTTCCTAGCGTCTCATCGACTCGAATTGCCTCTAAACACTCGGCGATAGCTTCGTCGTAACGCTCCTCAAAACTGTAGACCCAGCCCAGAAATGTATGAGCCTCAGCCGTTGGATGTGTCTCGATAGAACGCTTATAGAGCTCAATGGCGCGTTCGTAATCGTGAGCCAACTGAGCTTCATACGCTTCATGGAATAGCTGCCTCGCCTTGGAGCGCCCTGCCGCTGAACTGTCGTTAGTCAAGATATTACTCGCAATCCGTTTGTGGTTTTGCCGCTTTGTCTAATCTTATGATGCGACCTTCAACGCGTGGTCTAACTAATTTTTGAACTCTTATCAGCCGTTGGAAAACGTCAGAATCCAACGGTAACTTTTCCGGGGGCGTAATGACCGGGGCTCCCTTAAGGACTGAATACCCGTCACCTCCGTCAACGGCCAAAAAGGTTGTCGTTGTTAAAGAGTATTTCTTGCTATCGATTACTGGTTGTCCTTTCACCGTAATCTCAACAACTCTGGAGCCAGCCTTTCGTGATGCGTCGAACGAGAACCGCATCCCGGAAACCTGCGGAAACCCGCCGGGCTGCGAATCTTCGGCGCTTCGGCTAACACCATTCTCGATTGCAGCCCGCAAGACTGCTCCTGTTACTTCGAGCTTAATAAGTTTGTTTTTAAACGGCAGGATGGAAAGCACATCACGGACAGTCAGTCTGCCGGCGCCAATTATTTCGTCGGCACGAATTGAGCCGCCATTGATAATCGCGACATCCGCACCGGTCGCGCTGCGATATGAATCAGCCACCAGATTGCCAACATTTGTTTCTTTAGTGCGATTCTCTGCGCTTCTGGCGTCGAGAGCCACGGCGGTACGGCCCACCGGTTTTGCTAATTCTGCAAGCAGTCCAGCATACTTTTTATAGACTGAAAGAAATTGAGGGTCCTCCTTAGTGGTATCGCCAACCTCGATTACTTGCCAATCAATACTGTCCAGTTCTCCGGAAGGCGCAATGTTGAGATCGAATCGGCCCAGTTGTCGAGCATCTGCCGTCATTTTGAAAATTGGTGCATGTCCGGCCTGCGATTCCAAAAGTGTATGCTCATGTCCACCGATGATTAAATCGACGTCTGCGCACCGAGCCACCTCTTTATCTTCTCGCATCGATAAGTGAGTTAGAGCCACGACTACCTTTGCTCCCTGAGCATGAATTGCGGGGACAACCTGTTTGGCTGTTTCGCAGGGGTCACGGAATTCAACATCCGGTCCCGGGCGAGACGTTGTTTTTGTCTCGGGTAGAACAAGGCCAAAGATGCCGATCTTCACGCCATTGAATTCTCGAATGACGAACGAATTTGCGTCACCAAAGGGCTTTCCTGTTTTGGTATCAATGACATTGGCTGCAATCCAACCAAACTTGGATTCGGCCATTCTCTGCTTTAACACGTCTGGTCCAAAATCGAACTCGTGATTTCCGAAAGTCGAATAGTCCAAACCTGCGGTGTTCCATGCTTCAATCATTTGAGAGCCTTTATATGTAATAGACTCAACCGAGGGAGAGATTGTGTCGCCAGCAAGCAGGAACAATGTGTTTGGATTCTCTAGTTTTATAGCCTTTCGCAAGGTTGAGACCCGCGCAATTCCGCCTGTGGCGCCCTGGTCCACAGGAGCGAATTGATAGACGTCGTTAAGCTGTAACAGGGTGACGCGAACGTTGCAGGCACTTTTCTGTTGCGCAACGCCAGGCAAAGCAAAACAAGTGACTAAGAAAACTGTTGCGACTGATCGGAGTCTATCGGAAAAGTAGCGTGGCATGTTTTTTAACCTTTGGAATGAGTTAACGGAGGCCTTGAATTATACTCGCAGCTATAAGCATCGAATAGGTTAAGCTGCATTGTAGCTTTGACTGAGACCAAAAAATCAATGAGCTCGATTGAAACATTCTTCATTACTGGCTTTCCGGGCTTCATCGCGTCTCGGCTGTTACATCGTTTGGCCATGTCCAACAGCAAGTTTTTACTCCTGGTCCAACCGGAACTTGTGGAGCTGGCGCTCGCAGAAATTCGACAGATCGGATTGGAGGCAAAGAGGCCAACATCGGATTTCATCGTCATGAGAGGGGATATTACCCGGCCCGATCTGGGCCTGAGTGAAGACGAATCGGAAACGGTACGGACGCAGACGACCAGGGTGTTTCATCTCGCGGCCGTCTACGATCTGGCAGTTAATCGAGGGCTCGCTCAGGTTGTAAATGTTCTCGGAACGAAACACGTTAACGAATTCGTCAGATCGCTGCGGTTGTTGCGTCAGTATCATTATGTTTCGACCTGTTATGTGGCTGGAAAAAGAGAAGGAAGGATTTTTGAAACCGATCTTGAACACGATAAAGGATTTAGAAATTTCTACGAAGAATCGAAATACCAGGCTGAGATCGAGGTCGAACAACTGAAGCGGCAGTTGCCCATTACAATTCATCGGCCGGCTGTGGTCGTTGGCGATTCACGATCCGGTCAGATCCCAAAATATGATGGTGTCTATTATTTGATCTTCTATTTGCTGCGCTGGCCGGGTCTGCTCTCGCAGATAAATATAGGCAATCATCAGGTCAGTTTGAATCTCGTTCCTGTCGATTTCGTCGTCGAGGCTATGACAGCACTTGCGCTTGATGATTCGGCGATTGGCAAAACGCTTCAACTCGCTGATCCCCAACCTCTCTCAACCAATGTGCTGTTTGACACTATTGCAGGATCTATTAGTGGCAGAAAATCGAGAGTCACGGCTCCGACAAACGTGGTCCAGTTTCTCCTTATGCTGCCTCCGTCTCCGCGTATCACAGGACTGCCTCATCATGCCGTCCCTTACTTCTTTGTGAACCAGACGTATGACACCAGCATCGCTCGTCGGCTACTGTTGCCGCACGGGATAGTCTGCCCGTCGTTTGGCAGTTATGTAAGGCAGATCGTTGATTACGCAGAACATCATCCTGAGCACAAGCTTATTGTTTAGTCCTTGGAGTGCGCCGGCCGGGTGGCGTTTTTTAAAAATATCGACAAATTTTCTGGAATCGAAAAAAGCGCCGCCAGGCCGGCGCACTCCAAAGGCCAAAGCCCCCCTTGACTTTCCCATAGTTTAGAATTAGTCTAAGTCTATCATGAAGGCAGGAAAGTTTAACCAGGCAGCGAGAGTGGGGCAAAAGCTGACGCCGCAGCGCGAAGCGGTCTTTCAGGTGATCCTCGAACGTGAAGATCACCCAACCGCTAGCGACATCTTTGAGGCAGCTCGCCAGCGGCTTCCAACTATCAGTTACGCCACTGTTTACAACTCTCTCCGTTATCTAAAAGAGGCCGGTCTGGTTCACGAAATCAGCTTTGGCGATAGCGCCAGTCGCTACGACCGTGAAACTGACCGCCACGATCATGCCATCTGTAATGAATGTGGGAAGCTTGTCGATTTTGACCTTCCCGAAGCTGCCCAACTAATGCAAGCGGCAGCACGTAAATCTCGATTCAAAGCCAAATCGGTACATCTGACCCTCCGTGGTATTTGTCCCGATTGTAAAGACGCTTAAATCCAAGCGCCTCAAATAAAGAATATTTCAACTATTTTGGAGGATACATGACAGTAGCAACAGCAGTAGCAGCAGAAAAGGCGATGGTGGGCCAGCCCGCGCCTGATTTCGAAATGGCCTCAACGAAGAACATTGAAAAGCTCGATAATCCAGTAAAGCTATCGGATTACAAGGGTAAGTGGCTCGTACTCGTTTTCTATCCACTCGACTTTACTTTCGTTTGCCCAACTGAGTTAACTACCTTCAGCGACCGTTACCAGGATTTCCAGGATATCGGGGCCGACATCATCGGAATCTCAACCGACTCTGTGTTTTCACACCGCGCCTGGTTGAATACTTCTCGCGATAAAGGTGGTGTGGAAGGTTTGAAGTATCCACTTGCGGCGGATGCGACAAAGAAAGTGGCGTCTGATTACGGAGTGCTGATCGAGAATCGCGGTATCGCGCTCCGAGGACTCTTTGTGATCGATCCGGAAGGCATCCTACGCTACAAGGTCGTTCACGATCTGAACGTCGGGCGCTCAGCCGAAGAGACGCTGCGCGTCATTCAGGCTCTGCAAACCGGTGGTCTCTGTCAGGCTGAATGGAAGCCAGGCCAGAAAACACTTAGCTAATTATTTTTGAGAGGGGGTGCCGCCGAAACGGTGGCACCCCGATACCAATGACAACTTTTAAGGAATTAAGCAAATGGGAATGAGAATTGGAACGAAGATGCCCGCTCTCGATGGAGCAACGGAGTGGTTTGGCGCAACTCAAGCTCACGCCGAAGCCGAATCACTTGGTCGGCCTACCTTGGTCCATTTTTGGTCGGCCAGCTGCGGGATTTGTAAAGAGAACTTGCCTCGCGTAGCGCAGTGGCGCGACGAAAAGAAAGAACTCGGACTGCGCGTGATTGCGATCCATATGCCGCGTTATGAATCAGATACCGATGTTGAGCAGGTGAGAGATTTAATCGCTAAATTAAATATTACGGAACCGGTGGCGGTTGATAATGAACATAAGTTGAAAGAAGCGTTTCAAAACGACCAGGGATATGTGCCGGCGTATTATCTTTTTGACGCGGAAGGAAAGTTGAAAAGTTTTGCCGCGGGTGAACGCGGTCTGGATATGCTGAAGTCAGCTCTTGAACGTCTGCTGACTACAGAGCCCGTTGCCGTCACTTATTAGCAGTTTGGACAAAGCGTATCGAGCTATTAGTACAGGGTACCGCAAGCGAAGCGACCGGATGCCACACTCAATTCTATGGTGATTCTCACGATCGCCTTGTTGAGTGTGGCATCCGGTCGTTTGCTCGCGGTACCGTACCGTTGATGTGTACTTTTCTCAGCTGTGACCCGCCACGAAACTGGTGAGTCGAATTAACAGATAGATACTGACAAACGCGCTTACCAGGGCCAGTCCAACTAAACCAAGAATTATCGCCCCCACAAACATCCAGTCGCCAATGCTTGCTTCGCGCGCTTCAGCGGCGGACACGGTCGCCCGCCGCTTTAATAAAGCCAAATTCTTCTTGTTCGATTTGAACCAGGCATCGGCAACATCCCCGACGAACGGCAATGATCCAACCAGATAGTCGAGCGCGATGTTGAAGCCCATTCTCAGTAAGGTGATTTTAGGGACACGATAACGAACGGCAGAGGCCAAAATGTAAAACGAAACGATCGATGTCGCAGTGTCGCCAAACCCCGGAATCAGACCGACGATCGCATCCAGTCCGAACCTCCAGCCGAGGACTGGGATGCGAAACATGTCGTCCATCAGCCATCCCAACCGCTCCAGGCTTGTTTCTACTGAAGGCTCACTTGCAACGCGAGTTTGTAATTCTGCAATTTCTTCCACCTTGTAAGCTCTCATTACTTTTCTTCACCGAATCCGAGTCATTTGCTGCCAAAAGAACTTCCCAACTTTGGCCAGCGCGTTGAAGGCATTTTTGTCCCCAGACTTTTGTTGCGGACCCTGTTTTGATGGGAGACCCAGCGACGCAGCCAAATCCTGGTCAGGCGGTGCTATATCCTCATCGCCCCTGCGCGCAGTTAGCCAGCGGGTGAATGTACGTGCAATCATCCTTCTTTGTTCGATTGGGGCCTCTGCTACGAGCGCACTCCTCAAATCGTCAAGCTGAGCAATTTCAAAGACATTGGCTTTGTAATAGTTTCGCAACGCCGCAAAAATTCTTTCATCTCCAAGCGAACGCTGGAGCTCGACAAACATCAACGCTCCCTTGGCCGTGACGATTGCTGCATACTGAAATGTATTGCGATAGTCACGAGCGGGTCGATCCGCGTCCATGTCATCTCCACCAAAAGTTCGGTAGAGGCGGTAGACACCCTTGACCTGGTCCTCGAGCACTGCAGCTGCCTTCTCTTCACCGTAAACGTTCCGGTAGTAAACGAGCGACGACCAACAAGACAAAGCCTCGTCCAGGACAGGCTCCTTTGCAGGATCGTTACCAACTGCACCGCCCCACCATTGATGTGCGACGAGGTGAGCAACAGTCCACTCGAGACTCTCTTCGACAGAGGGCCGCTGTTCGCGAATGATTTCGGGTAAGTTGCGCACGGTCGGCGAGTCAAAATCGACGAAGAAGGCACTGGCAATAATCGTGAGGCCTGAAAATTCGGTACTTCCGAGGCCGGCGACGAGGGGAGCTTCAGCAACGCTAATTGTTTTGAAGGGCAGTGCGCCGAAAATCGATGAGAACACTCGAACCGCTGCTGCCGCGGTAGTCAGTGCTCGTTTGCCAACACGCTCGTGTTCGGCAAGGTAGATCGACCTGACTCTTACTCCCTGAACCTCGACTTGTTCGCTGCGCAGTCCTTTGCCCGCGAGGATCGCAAAATCCCGAATTGAAGAAGCAGCAAAGGTTTGAGTGTTTTTCTCAGCTTCTGCGCTCTTCTCCATGGCTGACGTAAACACTTCGATTCCCGGAGTAGCAGTGATTGTAACCTCGTAATCCGAGGATTCGCTGAAGACGAAGTCGCCAACAGAAGGTTCTGCTTTACGCCGCCAGTCGTCTCCATCATGAACAGCCAACACTGGATAAGCAGTTGCCAGAAGCATGATCCCACGACAACGAAAGTTGATGTCGCGAGCCCGTCTCATCTCGCGTTCGCTTCGGAGAGCAGCACTCACTTGTTTCACCACATGAGTTGTGAGACTTGTCTCATCTGGATCAATCTCCGGCACAGTGCCTTTGAATTTTAGGAAGAGCTCCGTACTTTCATCTGGTGCTACGGGCTCACGCAGATTCACTCTCAATGTTGCGCCCTGATCCTCCATCGAAAAAGAAAGCGCAGCGTCGCCATCAACAGCCTTTACTTCAACTATATCCAGACGAGGTTCATCTACGTCCGAGGATGTAGCCGGTGCTATGCCCGAATCATTTGAGCGAAGATTCGGATAGAGATGGAAATAGACGAAGGATGTTGGTTTATCCCCACGATTGAACCAGCGAACGCGTTCCGAGCCGCTATAGGAAAGATTCTCAAAATCGAGTTTCAGTTCGATAGAGTATCGATGCCTTTCGTCGACTGAGGAATTTTGAGTGTTGGCATTTACTGAAAGGATGGATTGCCAGAGCACCATCGGTAACATGAGGGTCGCGAGCAAAAAATAAATTATCTCACGCTTCGTTTTTCCGCTTTGTTTCTGCGCTGGCATCTATAAGCTGTCCTAACGTCGAGCAGTACTGATTCTGATCGACTGAATCACATCACCTCGCGAAATATTATCGACGACATCGAGGCCGGCAATCACCTTACCAAATACGGTGTAGCCGCCATCGAGATGTGGTTGTGGAGAATGAGTCACAAACCATTGCGATCCGCCTGTGTCTTTTCCGGAAAGGGCCATCCCAACTGCGCCGCGGTCGTAAGCAAACTCGTTGATCTCGCAGCGAATCTGGTAGCCGGGTCCACCATTACCGTCGCCACGGGGGTCACCTCCCTGGATAACGAAGTTGGGCACAACCCGATGAAAAGTAATGTTTCGAAAATAACCCTTCTGCGCGAGCGTCAGAAAATTATCAACATTGAGTGGGGCATCGTTGGGAAGCAACTCAATCGTAAACGAACCTTTGCTTGTAGTCACTACCGCACGAACATTCTGGCCGATTCGAGAAATTGCGCGTTGATAGTCACGAGTCGAATTTCGGGACTGGACGGGCCCTACTTTGCTCGCGAAGTCACCTGCTCCGTTGGTTTTTAGTATCGCTGCCGCTCGCTGTCGTACGATAAAGTCAGGAGAGTCGAGGGCACTCTTGACAGCGGTAGTGGCGGTCTCGTTTTTTTGACTTCCTAAAGCATCGAGCGTCGAGAGCGTGGCATCGTTCAATTGATCACTTTTCGCCAGCGACAATGCGCTCACCAACGCTGTTGTGTTGACTTCAGAGGCTGGCAATTCACCTAAGAGTTCGGCAGCAGTCGCGCGAATAATGACGTCATTTTCCTTCAGGGAGCTCCGCAAGACCTGATCCAAGTCTAAAGGTTTGAAAGCAGCTAAAGCACGCAGGACTTCCGGGACAGCGTACTCTGAGTGGACCGCAACAAGAGTGTTGATGTGAAGTCCGGAACTTTTGTAAGCAAGCATATCGCGTAGGAGATCGACTGCGGACTTCGACAGAGCCGTTTTGTTCTGAAAAGAATCCGGTAAGGCTGCAAATTCGCGCAAGCCTGTCGCATAAGCGGTTGCTGAATGCCAATCCGAGAGCATGGCCATTTGCAAGGTTCTCTTTGCGGCAAAATCCAAACCGAATGACGTTAGATAGAGATCCGGCCAAACTCGAACTCGAGCTTGTTCAATCTCGGGAGAGGTGTGTCCGAATTGTTCAGCTGTTCTGCTGAGCCAATCATGGGCCGACTGGTCTTGTTTCAGTGTCAGTAATCGACCCAGCGTAGTTGCTATCTCGATAACCTCGTTCTTAGCCTCTATTGGTGTTTTGGCACTAAGAAACGTTCCGCGTTTTACTAGCAGTTCAGCTGCACGCGGATCTTTCAGTGACGCGAGGGATCGGATCGCACTTACTCTGACTCGGGAGTCAGCGTCGTTAATTGCTCTTTCGAGAAGCGACTCGAAACTTGCTTTGTCTTCCGTGGCACCCAAAACTCTGGCGGCGTTAGCTCGTACCACCGCGTCAGGATCCTTTTTCAGCAATATCCGCAGTTGATCGTTTGCATCTTTCGCCCTCAGCCGTGCTAAAGCATTGGCAGCGTCGGCTCGAATCCGTGGGTCCATGTTAGTTTCGAATTGGGCCAGGATTGGTCCTGCGTTCGCAGGATGTGAACGAAGGAGCGCGGTGACTCCAAGGAGGATTAACTCTCTATTCGTCGCATTCTTGAGAGCATCTATTACAGCTTCGCCAAGTTCGCTTGCCTTCACTTGTTGCTCTTTAGGCAACGCCGCAGCGATTTTGCCCAGTGCTTCAACAATACGGGCCTGCACTATTTCGGATTCATTGTCACGCTTGAGCGCTTTGATTAACATATCAGCGGCCGTAATAGATTCGACTTCACCAAGCGCAAACGCCGCAGTGGCTCGGACATCCGTGGAAGTATCATCTGACAAAAGCTTGACGAGAGCAGGCACAGAATCTTCTGAGCCTATTCGACCAGTAGCCAGAGCCGCGCGACTGCGAATCGCGGGATTCGAGTTGGTAAGTAACATCTTCAGTTCGTCGTCCCAGCGGCGTTGATCCTCGGACCGAATGATCTGGATCAGGATCGGCCCTGGAATCGCTCTGTCAGGTGATTGTTTTGGTCCCACCTGGGCCATCAGATTCAGAGTTGTTAATGAAAAGACAACGAGGCTAAGAAGGCATTTTTGCCGATCGAGGCACTTTTTTGATTTCATCAGTTTTGCAACGAAGGATTCGACCAGGATAGTGAACGAGACGACAGCATATCTATGTGACCTGAGCGCCGCTGTCAAGAAGAAGGAAGAATAAGAGACACTGCACAAAACAACAGGGCGCCTCGCTGCCAGTAGCAGCGAAGCGCCCTAAACTTAGTTTACGGAGGTTGGGTTAGCTAACTACGTTTGAGACGCTGGGAATGCTGGAGCTCTTGCCGGCATCGGCATTGAGCGGTTGCATTCTCGTAGTGTCGAGCGGTTCGTCAGCTTTCTTTTCTTTCTTGTTCTTGTCGGCAGCTGCAGTCATTTGTAACATTTTGCAGCTTCCTTCAAATACAGCACCCTGTTCGATGATCAATGAGGGTGTTTGAATATTTCCGTTCACTTTGGCTGACCGGCCAAGCTCAAGGCGTTGGGTGGCGATGATATCGCCATTGATTGTCCCGTGAACTACGGCTACTGCCACTTCCACGTTCGCATCAACTTTACCATTTGAGCCGACGATGAGCGTACCACTGGTTGAGCTGATGCGACCGGAAAGGTGGCCATCAACCCTCATCATTGCTTTAAAGTTAGCTTCACCAGTGACGTTTGTCCCGTTCCCAACGAAACCGCTGAGATTTCCTTCCTTGATATCGCGCGCTAGAGTCTCGCTCTCCGTCATTGCTCGGGCTGAAGGAGCTGTCGATTCAGCTGCAGGTTTTGCCTCCACGCTGCCCGACTGATAAGAGGGGTAGGTTTTGGCAGTTGAGTATTCAGGCACTTCCTGCTTGTGGCTGGCGTTGTCGTTATCGTCCTGTTCCTTGGGATTCTTTCCTATCCTGAGCATTATTAACCTCCGTAAGTTGGGGCGCGAGATGTTAACTCACATTGCCCTCGGCACATTTAAAGCAACAAAACTACGCGCTTACCTTGTTCGTGGATTTTCCTGACTTTTGAACGTCAGGTCGTGATAACCGCTGAACGCGGGCGATCATGATAGACAAAGTTTGCTATCACTGTCTAGCTTTGTAACCAAATTATAATCCGTGAACTTATTCACCGACTTGACTGACACATTTTGTCTCTTCCGACAAAAAATATGTACTCTCAACACTCACTAGTTCTCTCGTCGATCATGCGACATAGGCCTTCAAACACGGCGCCATCTTTAATCGAAAGCGACTGCGTCCAAATATTGCCGTAAATCTTCGATGAAGGACCTAATTCGACCCGTTCTCGCGCGACAATCTCTCCCTTGACTGTGCCGTTAATCACTGCGACCGCAACGTTCACATTCGCGTCAACCCGGGCCTGAGTGTCGACGATAAGAGTTCCTTGCTGAGAAAAAACAGTTCCCGCAATATGACCATTGACTCGTACCATCGCTTTGAAGCGGAACTCACCGGTCAATTCGGGGTTAGCTGAGAACGTACCTGATGGTCGTTGCTTGAGACTCAGAGCATTGTTGGCGCCGACGTTTCCAGAAATAGAT
>DATIBX010000406.1:0-5623 GCA_035457105.1 Pyrinomonadaceae bacterium | reverse complement strand
GATCATGCCTGGGGCTCACATCATTTCGTTATGGGAGGATCGGTAATCGGCGGCGACTTCTATGGTGTAGCCGGTTCCAACGGCACAGTTTTTCCGACGCTGGCTCCCAATGGACCGGATGACACGGATCAGGGAAGCAGCGCGCGCGGTCGATGGATCCCTACCACATCAGTGGATCAATATGGCGCGACACTCGCTTCTTGGTTCGGCGTGTCAAGCAGCGATCTGCCCGCGGTATTTCCAAACATTGGAACATTTAATCAATCCACCTTGAGCTTCCTATGAGACTCACGGATCGAGCTCCTCACCGAAGGTAATGAGATAATATCAACCGGATTCGCAGATCAGCTAAGCGGAAGCGCAACACCCCATATCGGGCGACTTAATGGTAAAACGCGATTTTCCGACTAGCGTGCTACCGGTTTGGTCCTGTGCAATTGTAAAATTCCGCTAACCAGGAATCCGCCCGACTCGGGGCGATCTCGAATCCAGACGGCTTCGCGATGGTCTCGCCGTACAACACAATGATCATTATCCGAAGTCGGATAGTCCACGATCGCCGATACAGCCAAACGACAAGAGGCGCTTTGGCCTGCTAAAAGCTGTTCGGCATGTCGTGTGTAAATGTTTGTTAAAAGCGCACCGAATGTTTTGCCACTGTACTGGTAATGCCGTGATCCTAATGCCTGAGCTTTAACGGCCATCCAAAACATCCGAAATGGCATACCGGAAAGGTCCATTAACCATTACGAAGATCGTAATTAACGCTCGCACCTTCTTCGCCCAGTCGACCACAAATGTTTTTCCTGACCGACAAGCATTTTCTTAATCTCAACGCCTACGCCAAACCCTGCCTTGTCGATCCATGGTACATTCCTTGCTCGCTGGATGGAGCATATGGACATTGTCTCGACAATCCGCAAACAGCTATCCGGTACGCCTTTAACCGCGCCGGAACCAGATTATTCCGGCTTTACTCTTATAGAGCTGTTTACAGCACGCTATTCGGTCGACAAATTGCCGCGAGAAAGCTCGCTTGAATACGAGATTCAAAAACGTTGCGAACACATTCGACAACAAATGAACGGTAAAGCACGCGCTGCTGACGCGACAGCTTTCAAACCTTATGGATTACGGGCTGGGGTGATACTCTTCTGTTTAACGGTCGGGCCTTTTTTAACGTTTACGTTTCTTAGCGGAATAAGTCTTATCAAAGACGTCGATGACACGATCACCTTGTCAGGGGTATGGGCTCTTCTGACGCTTCCCGCGCTAGTAATGATCTCGATGATCGGCGGCAGAATAGACGCGGAGCGTATCATCAAATGCTTCAATCTATCCGGGCACAAAGCCGGTGAGAATAAGAACCACTTTTATGAAGTGATGAATGCGCTATAGCCGTATGGCGAGCGATTTAGCCAGCACGTGGGTTCTGATCGATTGGCGTAGCTCGGTCTTTTCGAATTGGCGTAGACTTTAATTTACAGGAGCTTCCAAACAGCAGGCAGCAGTCCTTTTCCCATGTCGCCAGTGACAAAAATTTTCCGTCGGGCAATGGCTGAGACTCTGTAAACGAGCCCGGAACTCGCACCCCATTCGAAATGGAACATTCGGCGGCTCACGAATAATTATTCCGACGTAATGTGTCGAAACGGAACACGCTCCGGCACGATATCAAGCCATCAGCGTGCTATCGAACAACTAAGTAACGTCGAAATTTTGAGGGCGGAATGAGAAAAATATCATCATCTTTCTGGAGTGGGAATTTCCGGCCCGTTTTATGGCAGAACGCGCTGTGACCCTTAATTGCTGCGACTTGAGGCGGGAGCAAACGGCCACGAAACACATCCGCTACGCTTCGCTTCTCATCAGGTCCACCGTCGAGATCGATCCTCAGCAGAACAGGGTGAACTTGTCCGCAATCCTGACAATGAACTGAAATGTCATAGGTAGCCATCGAAACCTCCCGCTACTTCAAGGCTGACGGAACTGTTTACGCCACCACCTTCGCGATTCCATAAACTGTTAAACTTCCTTCTCCAGCGAACCCCACGGGAGATTGGGCCCAAATCCGCGACCACGACCAAATTCACAAACTGCTATGGCAAGGGCTAAGGCGGCTAAAATCGGCTTTCGGCAAGTGAACACGGGATCGTCACTTGAAGAGACAAAAATTTTTACTGCGGTATGGAGCGAGAAAAGCCCGGGGAAATCAGGAAATGGCGTATCCCTCTATGCTGCTTCGTGGCGATTCCTCATCCGCAGCCTTCAACACTGCACAGATTCTTGGCTCTCGCGCTATCACGAACAATCGCTCGAACTGAGGCTGCTAGAATCGTTCAGTTTTGGTCAGGGTGGCGTAGGCGTGCTTGTATTTTCCAGGAGTTCGGCTGGACCTCAAGCATGTTAAGAGACGTTCTGGTCGTTCTATTATGGCCGGCATGGTGTTCGCACTTATCATCTCCGATGCAAATGCGCGATGCCATGCAACTTCAGAAAAAATGGAAAAAACGCGGCAATCTCCCATGCCGACACCCTCACGTCCAACACGAATACTATTACGATACTCCGACCGGTGCGATGGTTTGCACGACCTGCGGATCCACGGTCACCTTCAAGGATGTAGAAAAGAGCAGGCGCATCGAGGCAGTGTCTCGTTAGGCACTGCCCAACGAAAGTTAATCTGTTTTCATCTATCGCGGCTTTGACCTCATTCCCCCGCTACTAATTCCATCAGGCAATATTGCCGCGACTTTCACGGGCTTTGACTCTCGTCAGTTGACCCGAGTTCTCGAAACGTCTTCGGCTATTAGGCACAAACCGTGCTGAGCTCCTATTGTGGCTGGGGCACAGGAGCCGCACCTTCGTAACACACCTTTGTATCTCCCTGCCCCGGCACTATTTTTACGCTGCCCGAGCTTCTATGACCATATTGCTGGTGTGCGCAGCAGGGTTGATCATTGGCATTCTTGTTTTGGCCATTGTGGCTTTATTTTACTTCCTCGATGGGTGGCAAGAATAAGGAAAACAAGTTTTAACCGACTCAAACCCTGTGAGATTTTTCTGGATAACAAGAACTTTTGCTGTCGTACGCGAAACGGCGCGATCGTGCTCCACTTACTTCTGAAGGGCACCGTTTGCTGAGTTTTGTCGCGAGCATGCTCGTAGTTGGTTGTGGCAGAGACGTTCTGCACGGTTGAGCCTGGAAACTTCGATAAGCAATCGCAAAGGCGGGAGTTGCTGCTTGTATCCTGACACTGGCGAAACGATGCAAGTTTATGTCGACTAAAAACTTTTCGCGATCAACAATTAAAACAATCAAAGTGACGTGTGATCGCTGCCAACAAATTGTTGAGGGGATTCGTGGTGAAGAGTTTAGCGCCGGATTCTACGACATGAGCAAGTGGGAAGAGTACCGGCGTGACAACGAGCGTTACGTCTGTGAATCATGCATGTTCGCTGACCCTAAATACATCGAGCGTTACGGCTCTTGCTTTTGAGAGCGATGTGCAGTTCAATTCGCCGTCTTGCGGAGACGAAAATTTTGATTTTGTTTGGCTTTGCTTTGCAGGTCGCTGAGCCACATTATCGCAGGCATGGTTGTTCGGGCGCAGTTCACCCGAGTTTGAAGACCGAACAATTCACACAACAATCATTCAGAAAACACTATTACATTCCGTAGAAACTCTGATACGGATAGATATTTTGTCTAGTACTCTATTTCGCGAGCCAGTCTCTGGAGATTTTTGGAATAATTCTTGGGCAGACTTCTTCAGCTACCTGCAGGAGCATTACTGCTTCGTCTTTGTTGCACAGGATCTGCATTTTGCGTTCAAGGTGCCCATCGCAGATCTCTTGATCGAAACAGCCGTTCATAAGAAGCTCGTAGGCACGAGACGATGGATGAATTTTCTCTACAAACAAATCGTATTGAGCGAGCGGTATAGTGAGAATAACAGAATACATCGGGATCAGGTGGATCCAGAACGCCTGAACAAACTGTTAACCTAGTTTTGCCGAAATAACCGTCAGTTTAGCCATCGGGAGTGGCCGCGATAACGATCAACAAGACATGCTCATTAGTTGTTGTCGCGGGATCCCAATCTGTAACCGGTTGTTTACCGTCACAGGGGCTACGATCGAAAGCACGCCTATACCCCGTCAGAGATGAAAGCCCAGAGGATACCAAACACGATGCTAAGATACGTTAGCCAATATAAAACAATCGGCCATTCAATGCTCGTCGACCGTGAATTACTTGAACTGTCAGTCACAAACTGTTCCATTTACTCAACTCTCCTGCTTTGATCTGCTGAAAACCGCAATGGCTATGCCACAATGATTCAGGAGCAGAAAAGGAAGGGAACGCGATTGCAGTAATTCGTTGACATGAACATAAACGACGTGTGTGCGTAGACTGGGTTTAAGGGTCGAAAATAGGCCTGACACGATCCCATTTTTCAGGCCATTGCCACTTTAGCGTGGGCTGTTTTACCGAGTTACCGGTCTGAACTCCTCCGCAGAGTGTGCTAACGCAGAACCCAGCTGTCTGCTTGCTCGATTATACTTCCGTCGCTTCCCGACGGATCAAAGCTCCAATCATCGATAGGGTACGAGTTGCCTAAATCATATACGTGCAACGACTCGGTTTGAGCTCTGCTTAACTCACGACGAGGTCGTGCAGTTACAAAGAAAATCCATATTCCAATCAAAATCGCTGAGCCCAAACTTACATCGTCCACAGCGTTGGCCTCCCTCGAGCTTTGTTTCCTGTAAATGCAGAAGAGATGCCAAAACAGGAGCGATCTTCACAGGAGGTATTTGAGCCATATTACCTGGGAGTTGCTCACCATATTACATCATGCATGGTTCTAAAATTCACTAAAACACCGGTGACGTTTTAACAGTAAAATTTCTCGGTTGGGCCGCCAAATGGCACTGTTGACAACAAGCTGACATCTGTGACGCGCCTTGGATTTATGACGGCTTCGATAGCGAACTTTGCAAAGCACTGAAGAACCAGCAGCGGTAAAATTGAAGAGAATAAGCGTTGCCACGATAAAATCGTGGCTGCGCCACCGGCAAATGGATGGACTGAGGCGAGCGAGCTTAGAACAACGGAAGCAACACTAGCGTCGACCGAATCGCTCTGCTGACCTCCTTGTCCACGTCGTACCATTCTCCCATTCGATTCGATCGGCTTTCACATTGCCTCGTATGCCTTGCCAATCCGGAGCGCGGACATTCCCGTAACGGTCCATTTCTAACCTGCTTGTTTGACCGTTTTCATTCCTCGCTTCGAGCCTTTTTCCGTTTACACTTATTTCCGCGGCCTTGTTCGGATCACCATTAAAATACCAACGTCCTTGCAGTTGACGAGCTTCTTTGTCGTTCCATCGATCGGACCAGCCCGCGAATCGCTCGGATGGCATGCGCGTCCATGTGGTATCGTTGTCCCATTGGATTCTGTTCCCTCTTACTGTACCACGTATCCCCCGCCAGTCAGACGCACGGATGTTGCCGCCACGGTCTATTTCTAGTCTGCTCGTCTTGCCGTTTTCATTCGTGGCTTCAAGCCTTCTCCCATTAATATTTATCGCGGTGGGTTTGTTGGGATCACCGT
>DATIBX010000405.1:0-3956 GCA_035457105.1 Pyrinomonadaceae bacterium | reverse complement strand
CGTCAATGCTGATCCGCCATCAACCACCAACGTTGGATTGAATTTGGTCAACGCCTCCAGGGCCGCCGGCAGATCTTCTGCGATGAAGGATTGGAATCCCCACTCTGAAAGAAGCTGGCTGATAGTTGATCGACTGTTTGTATCTTTGTCGAAGATGAGTACGCTTCGGGTAGACATCGAGAGCAGTGTAGCACAGCTACGGCGAATGATTTTGCCACGACAGGATGAGACAAATTTTGTCAGTTCGCAAGCTTCCTCAGCCGGCAAAATGATTCGCGATAGCCTTCGCGAATTCGCTCATAGTCGAGGCGGCGGGTTGAATGGAAGGGTCAAGCCCAAATTGCTTTGCCGTCTCAGCGGTAATTTCACCAAGGCAAGCAATTGCTAACCCGCGCAACTTCTCGCTCAAATCATTAGTATCGAACAAATGGGCCAGATTCTTAACAGTTGAGGAGCTGGTAAACGCTATACAATCAGCACCGCCAGCCAGCATCGCGCTTAGCTTGCCGCGATCGAGGCTCTTAGGAATGACGTTCTGATAGGCCGTCACAACATCGACGCGCGCGTTTGCAGCTTCCAATGCTTTTGGAAGGTAATCTCGGGCCACTGCCGCTCGAGGCATCAAAAAATTCAGGCCCGCAAGCTTTTCTTCACTGCCGACAAAATCGATTAAAGCGGAAAACACTCCTTCTGATCTCGAGACGGCGGGGATGACGTCGACATGCACATGTTCGTCACGCAACTTGTCGGCAGTGCTTTCTCCAATCGCCACGACCTTGATTTCGTCGAGCTCGCTGTGAGGCACATTCTTATTTGATAAGCGCTTGAGGAAAAACTTTACGGAGTTGGCGCTCGTAAAGATGATCCAATCGTAACCATATAAATGTTCGATCGCCTCATCCAGACGTGCAAAATCGTCCGGCTCCTTAATCTCAATTAGCGGACACGAGATCACAGAGGCCCCATAACGCTCGAGTGCTTCGATAAGATCGCCGGCCTGCGAAGCGGCTCGAGTTACGACCACGGTCCGTCCACCTAGGGCCTGAGCAGTTGTCATTGTGCGTTTAAGATCGATTGAGCGCCTTGAAGAATGAGTAGCGTGGCTAAATCACGTCCTAACTCTTCCGCTCGTGTGGGACTTCCCGAGATCTGTTCGCGAATGATCCTTGATCCATCAGGCAGGGCAACCAGAGCGTCAAGAACCAGATGTGGTCCGTCAACTGTGGCATGTGCAGCAATAGGCAATTGACAGCCGCCCCCGAGACTCTTTAGCAATGATCGTTCGGCCAGGCACGCGAGTTCAGTAGGACGATGAGTTAGCTTGCCGACCAACTCAATCGTGGATTGATCGGCTGCACGAACTTCGATTCCCAGGGCGCCCTGGCCTACCGCCGGTAGAATTTCATTCGTTAAGATGTAGCTGCTAATACGTTCCTTAAGACCCAATCTGGTTAAGCCGGCGGCTGCCAGGATAAGTGCGTCGTACTCCCCGTCATCCAGTTTTCGCAACCGTGTATCCACATTGCCGCGCACGTCTTTAACGATCACGTCACGTCTGAGCGATTTCAATTGCGCGACACGTCGTTGACTCGAGGTTCCTACGACTGCCTGGTCATTCAAAGCCTTGAGCGAATCAATTGAAACCTTTGCATTTGCCGGAAGCACAAGTGCGTCGCGCGCATCCTCACGCTCGCCAATTGCTGCAATGACCAGCTGCTCTGGAAGTATCGTGGGCAGGTCTTTCAATGAGTGCACGGCCAGATCAATATCACCTTTGAGTAGAGAGTCTTCGAGCTCTTTAGTAAAAACTCCCTGACCGCCAATTACCGAGAGAGGATCTGGTCTTACATCGCCCGTGGTCTTAATTATCTGGACGCGTATCTCGAGGTTAGGTTGCAGCCCAGAAAGCTTAGTCTTGATGTGATTGGCCTGCCAGAGAGCGAGTTTGGACCCACGAGAACCGATGACTAGAGTCGCCTTCATTTGACTAGATTTCGTCGCCATTAAGAGGATCAGCTGAGGGTGTTATCTCTTCGGGCTCACTGCTTTCGTAAAAGCGTCTCATCTGGTCGAGCACTGGGTGAGAGATTTTGTTAACCGTTGAGATTAACAGTTGTTCGATAGCGGCCTCCTGATCAGGAGAAAGTTGGCCGAGCCGCTTGCGTTGACGTTGTAACTCCGTGCGCGCCATATCCTGGAGCTTTTGTCGCAAAGCACCAATTGTTGGACCAGCATCCATCAGCCGTAATGACTGTTGGAACTGCATCACTTCCGATTGCACGATCAGTTCAGCGCGTTCTGCCTCGCGCTCTCGTTCTCTGATATTCGAGGAGATGACCGACTCGAGGTCATCGATATCGAAAAGGAACACATTCGGAAGTTTGCCGGTGGTAGGTTCAATATTCCTGGGAACGCTGATATCTATCAGACAGGTTGGTCTATTTCGCCTCGTGTCGAGAGCCTCGCGCGTCATCTTTTCAGTCACCACAAAATTCTCTGCGCCGGTGGAGCAAATAACGACATCTGCCTCTCCGAGAAATTTGGGGAAGTCAGAAAAGGGAACTGTTTCACCACCAAACTCGTCAGCCAATTGCTGTGCTGCAGTTTCTGTTCGATTTGTGATGATGACCCGGGACGCGCCTGCGTTAACCAAATGTCGCGCCGATAATTCCGCCATTTCACCCGCGCCGATTAGCATCACTGTCCGGCCTTTGAGCGACTCGAAAATCTTTTTACCGAGTTCCACCGCCATGTAGCTGATTGAAACCGCATTGGCGGCAATACCTGTTTCTGAGCGGACTCGTTTAGCGACTCTGAAAGTGTGGTGGATCAGACGGTTGAGAACTCTTCCGGCGGTCCCGGCCTCAACAGCGATGGCGTAAGCGTGACGCACCTGGCCCAGCACCTGAGGTTCACCCACAACCATGGAATCAAGTGAGGAGGCCACGCGAAATAGATGTCTAATCGCTTGCTCGTCGATGTGTTGATAAGAGTGTGCGCTCAGGAAGTCTGCGGGGAGGCGCTGTTGGTGGTCCAGGAATTGAGCCAAGAGGTGGGTGCTAAATTCAAGTTTGTCCGACGCCGTAGAACTGAGAATTTCGACGCGATTGCAGGTCGAGACAATCAATCCTTCCTGTAGGACTTCACCATCGACCAGCCGGCGCAGCCCATCCGCGCACGCTTCATCGTTGAAGGCGAGTAGTTCACGCACTTCGACAGGTGCAGTTCGATGGTTGATGCCGACTAGTACGATTGACATTGAGATAGCGGAAGTGTTGTTGACCTTTGAGATTTAAAGTGTGGTCCGTGCGTCTCTGGACATCACGATTTCTCAGAGGCTGGACTTAACCAAACACGTGATAGCCTCCCAACAGACGGGTTCCAAAAAAGGTACATAGGACCAGCGCGAAGCCGAGGACGCCAAGCCAGGCTGCATTTTTACCACGCCAATTCGAAGTTGAACGATAAAGAATTAACGAGAAATAGAGTATCCAGGTTAGTACCGCGAATATCTCTTTCGGATCGTTGTGCCAGATCTTCCCGTCGCGTGCTGACGACCAAACCATTCCGGTTGCGATGCCGATAGTCAAAAGCGTCAAGCCCAGAGCGGCCGCAGACGTCGCCAGCTCGTTTACAGTACTGAGCGGTGGTAAGCGATGGAAGATGGCGCTGAAGGTCTTGAGTTTGAGTTCACGCTCTTGCAGCAGATACATGATGCTTGCCACGAAGACGACGAAAAATGATGCATAAGCGAAGATCAATAGAGTCGTGTGGACTGGAAATAGCCAGGTTGCAGAAAACGGGGCCGGCGAGTCTTTCGTTCCCGGATCCAGGAGCGCTACAAACGTTAAGATCGAAATCAAAGGCATCGTAAAAGCGCCCAATGCTTGAGCTCGATAACGTACCAGAACGAGGGCGTATACTGCCACCAGTGCCCAAGCTAAAAATGACAGAGT
>DATIBX010000404.1:0-2902 GCA_035457105.1 Pyrinomonadaceae bacterium | reverse complement strand
GCTGTTCTGCTCAAGTTCTTTCGCGGCGCGTCGAAGTTGGTTTGATGCCGGGTTTGTAGGTAGGACTTGAACGAATCCACCGACTACCAGTCGGTGGATAGTTCAGATCCAGCCTACACAAAGCGTCCCTTAGTTTGACGCGCCGCGAATGGAGTTGCGCTGTTCTGCTCAAGTTCTTTCGCGGCGCGTCGAAGTTGGTTTGATGCCGGGTTTGTAGGTAGGACTTGAACGAATCCACCGACTACCAGAGACTGTGTCAGAAATCAGTTCGTAAGAATCAGACGCCCGTTATCAGTGGAGGAGGCGACTTGGTGCCGAATGTCAGGCGGCAATCGAAAAGCTCAGGGCGTAACTTGTTGGCCGCTGCGTGTCAAAGTTTTGATGCCTCGGCAAAAAAAGAGCTTCACCGGAAGTGGATAAAGCAGTTTTGAGGTTTTGCTTTGCCATCGCTGCAATCAAGTCGTCGATCCCGACCAAGTTAAGAACCCGTTTCAGGTTATAGGCGAGCAGTGTAAGACTCGTTTCACCTCTGACCCTCGCTTGGCCACGCATGAGAAAGTAATCCTGTCGCATCGACCGTTTGATGGTGCCGAACGGATGCTCCACCAACTGTTTCCGGAGTGCCAGGAACTTCGGGTTCGCTGCTACGCGCTGCAACATCCGATCGGCCGCATCCTGGCCCAAGGGTCTTTTGATCTTGCGTGGTCCCTTGCCCGTGGTGCACTGACTTTTCAGCGGGCAACTGTGACACGCTTCGGTCCAATAACATCTGACTTGTTTCTCTTTATCAAACGTCCGATAACGCAACCGCTTGCCCGCCGGACAGGTGTAGCTATCTTTGGTAGCGTCATAGGTAAATCGCTCCAGCGGGAAAATATCTGCTGTGGGCGCCGGCTGCGGTCGCTCCATGTGTACCTCAATGCCCGCCTCTTCACACTCTTTGATCTGTGCTGTGTTGTAGTAACCACGATCAGCACAGACCTTCAACTCCTTTACTCCTAACTCCTGCTGCGCCCCCTGGGCCAACTCGGCCAAACTGTTCATATCATTGCCGTGGTTCGTTACTCCGAAATCAGCCACCAACTTATGTTTGCTGTCGACCGCGATTTGCACGTTATAGCTGACATGATGTCCCTGTCGTCCTTTCATCAACCGTGCATCCGGATCGGTTAGGGAGATTTGTTTCTCACCACTTTCAGCCATCTGCGCTTTTAATCCTTGATAGACCAGTTGCCGCTCCTGCAACGTCGCAATCTTCGCGGCTAACTCCGCAGCGCTGCTTTCCCCCTCTTTGCTCTCGCTTTCATCTTCCGCTTCCAAGGCCCCCAGATACTTCGCGATCTTCTCTTCGATCCATTGCAGTCGCTTTTTCAGCTTAGCTTCCGTAAAGTTCCGCTCCGCGCTGTTCACCGCGCGAAACTTACTGCCATCGATCCCCACCAGTTCGCGCCCAAATAAGTTCAGCTGCCGACAGACTTTCGTGAATTCCCGAAATACTGCTGGCAGCGCTGCCGCATTCTCTTTACGAAAGTTCGCGATCGTCTTGTGGTCCGGCGTTAACCGCCGCAGCAACCACATCACTTCCACATTCCGCTTTGTTTCCCGCTCCAGTTTCCGACTCGAACGAATCTCATTGATGTAGCCGTAGATGTATAACTTCAACATGTCTCGCGGGTCATATGCCGGTCGCCCACGTGCTTCCGGCTCCGCTTTCCTGAATCCCAGTGCTCCCAGTTCCAGCCGGTTCACAAACGCATCAACAAAGCGCACCGGGTTTCTCGCAGTTACGTACTCATCGATCACTGCCGGAAACAACATCACTTGCTCCCGGTTTGTTCCTTCCACATAACCCATTCATCAGCGCTCCTTTTCGCTGATGCTTTATACCACTCTAACCAGCTTGCTTCTCTCTTTTTTCCTTTCACACTGCTACCCGATTTTTGACACAGTCTCTGCGTCGGTGGTATTCCCGGACAAGGGGGATGATCTCAGTAGGTTGAGTATTAACCATCCACCGACTGCGTCGGTGGGATTCCGGACTTTTTGTGCAAAGGCACGTTGAAGTATAGACCGGACAGCTCCAACGATCTGTCACTCCAAGTTTGACGCCTCACAACTCACCGTTTAGCATCGTCGCATCTCAATGCAAACGGGTGAACGGTCATCGATCCGCTAACGTTCAAGCTTCTAATCAGCCTCGCAATCATCGTTATCGCAACCATTCACGGTTACGGCGCCGCCTGGCTAGCAATCTGGATGTTGTTCCATCCTTACCAGCCGGTAAAATTTTTGGGCCTCACCGTCTGGCCGCAGGGAATGATTCCCCGACATCGCGAGCGCCTCGCGCAATCCATCGGCAATGCTGTCGGCAATGAACTCGTTTCGCAGGAGACGGTTTTCAACGCGCTGTTTGAAACCAGCTTCTTTGAACGCAAAGTAGAAGATTTCGTCAGCACCTACACCGGCGATCTACTCGCGAAAGTCTATCCTTCCTTCCTTGAAGCCCTGCCGTCGCAAGCTCGTGGGCCAATCCTCGACACCATCTCAGCGCTTCAATACCGGCTCGCTGATTACATTGCCGAAATGCTCAAGAGTGAAGAAACGGCGGAGGCTATTGCCAGGTTTGTTGATAAGCAAGTCGATGAACTTCTCGAACGTCGTGTTGGTGACACGATAACTTCGGAGTCGATCGAACAGTTCGTCGGTTTCGTTCAGCAGCATCTCGAACGATTGGTTGGCGACGAAGGACTCGAACAAAAAGTCCGCTCCTTTATTTCCACCCGCCTCGACGAACTGACGAACAGCGAGTCGACTCTGTCAGAAGCGTTGACGCCAGAGACTATCGGGTTCATCAAGGATCGCATCGATAGCCAGGTTCCTCCGATCGTGCATCACCTGGCGG
>DATIBX010000403.1:0-3246 GCA_035457105.1 Pyrinomonadaceae bacterium | reverse complement strand
AATGGTGGAGTTGCGGTTAAGGGCTGGGACCAGGGACAAATCTTAGTGCGCGCTCAAATTCAAACCGGAGCACCCAATGCTGGTGAAGCAGTGCAACTGGCAAGGCAAGTCCAGATAGAAACCAGCGGGGGCAAGATCTACGCAAATGGACCAGAGAACCAGAGAGACTATCACTGGTCCGTTAACTACGAAGTATTCGTTCCGCGACGCTCAAACTTGTCGATTGAGACTCACAACGGCGGCATCGCGATTTCGGAAGTAAATGGCCGCATCGACTTCAGCGCTTTGAACGGTGGTGTGGTTCTTAAGAGATGTGGAGGTTCTGTTCACGGATCAACTACCAATGGTGGACTGGTGGTGGAATTGGCCGGTGACCGCTGGGATGGTGAAACGCTCGACGTAAGAACGACCAACGGCGGCGTATCGATGTCTGTTCCTGAGAACTATTCGGCTCAACTGCAAACTGGAACGGTAAACGGCAGTATTAGTGTTGACTTTCCTGTGACCGTTCAAGGTCGCATCACAAAAGAATTGGCCGTTAACCTTGGATCTGGCGGAGCGATGGTTCGAGCCATGACGACCAATGGTGGCGTCAGAATCAAGCGAACGTCGATGAATTAATAGCGCAGAGAGAGAGCGTAAAACGAGCGGGGAGCGAGGATTCGAGCCTCAACTCCCCGTTCTTTTATTTCCGCCCTTAATAAATCTCACTCTTCCGCCTTTCCTCGTTTTCAATTAATCTCTCTCTATCGTGGACAAATTTCAGATCATTGGTGGCAGCCCTCTGCGCGGCCGGCTTTCCATAAGTGGCGCCAAGAACTCGGCCCTTCCGTGCATGGCGGCAGCACTACTGACACCAGAAACAATCACGCTTCATAACATTCCCTACGTTCGAGACATCATCACGCAACGCCGTTTGCTGGAAGATATCGGCGCAACCGTACTGACACCGGAACTTCGAACTCACAAAATAACGGCATCACACGTCGAGTTGTTCGAGGCGCCCTATGAGTTGGTTAAAACGATGCGTGCGTCGGTCCTTGCGCTTGGTCCATTGCTGGCCCGTTTCGGCAAAGCAAAAGTATCCCTTCCGGGCGGCTGCGCGATTGGCTCGAGACCGATAGACCTGCATTTGGCCGGGTTCGAACAGTTTGGAGCAGAAGTGAAACTGGAAGCTGGAAACGTCGTCGCCCGCGCCCCAAGCGATGGACGACTGCGGGCGGCAGATGTCCATTTTGGAAGGGTCACAGTAACTGGCACGGAAAACCTGATGATGGCCGCAACGCTCGCTCGGGGCACTACCATTCTCCGCAATGCGGCTCGGGAACCTGAGGTAGTCGACCTGGCAGACTTGCTCAACAAGATGGGAGCGCGCGTAAACGGAGCTGGATCAGAGACTATTTACATCGAAGGGGTCGAGGCGTTGGGAAGCGCTCAACACACAATCATTCCCGATCGAATAGAGACCGGAACCTTTATCGTCGCCGCCGCGCTTACTAAAGGTGAACTGGAGATAAAGGATTGTCAGCCGGACCACCTCGGTGCTGTGATCACAAAATTGCGCGAAGTGGGAGTTGAGATTAATGAAGCAAACCCCACAACTCTCGAAGTAAGTTGTCCGAAAGGCTTAACAGCCAGCGGCGTCGTCACCGAACCTTATCCCGAGTTTCCGACAGACATGCAAGCACAGTACATGGTCTTAATGACGCAGGCTACGGGTCGTTCAGAAATTATTGAAACCGTTTTTGAAAACCGATTTATGCACGCGTCGGAGTTGCAGCGAATGGGCGCTCGTATCCACATTGATGGACGTTCGTCGACTGTGGATGGGCCAACGCCGCTAACTGGCGCGAGAGTAATTGCTTCAGATTTACGAGCCTCAGCTTCATTAGTACTGGCCGGGCTAATTGCCCAGGGTGAAACGATAATTGATCGCGTTTATCACATCGACCGTGGTTACGAAAAGATAGAAGCTAAGTTACGTGCGGTTGGGGCAAATATACAGAGGGTCCGCGCTTCAGTAACGGCCCCCCTGCACACGGATACAGAAGCTGTCGCTGAATCAGGTTGAGAAAAATAAGGAGCAAAGGGAATGTCAGAGCAAAGCTGCTTGTTTTGCAAGATTATTAAGGGAGAAATCCCAGGAGATTTCGCACACAAAGATGATCGCTGTGTAGTGATTCGCGATACCAATCCACAGGCGCCAATGCACCTGCTGGTAATTCCTCTTGAGCATGTCGAGTCGCTCGACGATGCTTCTCAGAAGGACGAGCAAATGTTGGGTCATCTGCTTCGCATCGGTGCGAGGTTAGCGAACGAAGAGGGTAACGGTGAAAATGGATATCGTACGGTTATAAATACCGGAGCTGGAGCTGGTCAGTCAGTTTTTCATTTACACGTACATGTTCTTGGAGGACGAGCGATGCATTGGCCCCCGGGTTAGCGGGCCATGCAGCCGTTGACGTCTGAAACAGCATCCTAGACCTCACAGTACCTGCTTCGCGAGCTGTTCCGACATTGTTTAGCCATTGTGATTTCACCTCTCTTAAAATCGATCCCCGTTGTTGCGTTGGTCATCTTCGCGTCGACAACTTCATTCACTCAAACTTCAAACGAGGCAATCGCAACCGGGAAAGTAATCGATAAGGTTGTAGTTCAAGCGCATCCCGATCAGAGTTATGCGGCATTTCTGCCTTCCGGGTACACACCGGAAAAACCCTGGCCCACTGTGTTCTGTCTCGATCCTCGCGCACGGGGCAAGACCGCGATCGAGAGGTTTGTTGAAGCTGCAAATGAGTTCGGCTACATCGTTCTGTGCTCAAATAACTCGAGAAATGGGTTGGACTGGAAAACGATCTCACAGATCTTTTCAGATTTCTGGGACGATGCCCATCTTCGCTTCAGGATCGATGAAAAGAGAACTTATGCGGCGGGGTTTTCCGGTGGCTCGCGTTTGGCTTCCACGTTCGCAAGTAGATGTCGAGGATGCCTGGCGGGAGTAGTTGGAGCTGGCGCCGGCTTTCCCGGAGAAATTGGGCCAGATGCGAAATCACCCTTCGCCTACTTTGGAATCATCGGCGTAGACGATTTTAATTATGGCGAGATGTGGCAGCTAAAGAAGAGGTATGCACAACTGAATATTCCCTACAACTTCGAGACCTTTGACGGCGGTCACGAGTGGCCCAAGCCGGACAACATCAGGAACGCGCTGGCCTGGCTTACGCTTCAGGCAATGAAAGCAAATCT
>DATIBX010000402.1:0-8910 GCA_035457105.1 Pyrinomonadaceae bacterium | reverse complement strand
GAAGAAAAACTCGTTGATGGAGTTATTGGGAAACCGTTCGACTTCGCACAGGTAGGCTCAACTTTAAACGCACTCGCTGAACGTCCCTCAGAACAAGAACACGTTCACTAATTGAAATTCATTATTCCCGCACTGGCAGTAAATCCAACCCCAAAACCCACGACGATTGTTGGACCAGTCCACTGATTCTTCTGGGCCAGCATGAAGCCTGTTGAGGCGCTGGACAGGTTTCCATACCGCTGCAAGATCTTGTAGGAGCTATGCACCTTTGATGAGTCTGGTTCCAGATCGAGTTGAGAACAAACTCCATCAAGGATCTTTTTGCTGCCGGTATGGATCAGGCAATCATCAACCTGCCCGATGGTCGAGACAGGCGAATCGGGGTGCTCGAGCACGTTCTTAACAGTGGTGACCGCATAGTGTGCACCGCGCGTGGGAACGCTGGGCTGCATGAAATACTGAGGACGGCCTTTCAAGAATGGATGGGAACTGTTGCTCACCATGGTCAACAGATTCATATCGTTTGGCTCATCATTGGTTAGATGGGAGATTGGTCCAAAGGCCGGCTTTCCTTCTTCGGTTCCAACCAGCAGCGCGACAGCACCATCACCAAAAAGCATCGATTGAATTACAAAAGTCGTGTCGAGTCGTTGTTGTTCAAACTCTTCCGGCTTCAGTTTATTTTCTCGCCTCAATCGCAATATTTCGCGATACCCTGAATACTCATCACGCAGCAGCGGAGCAACATATGGCGTGTGTGATTCAGCCATCACGACGATGGCCAGCTTGCTGCGATTCGCTGCAAGATACCACTGGGCGACTTCAATCGATTTCAATAAGACTGAACAACCCTGGGCCTGCATGCTGACTGTGCGTAGAGAGCGCGAAAGCAGTCCGTGAGTCTTACCCATTACCTCAGAAGCCAAACATGGAAGCATCTGGTCTGGTGTGTTAGTCGCGGCAACCAGTAATCCAATTCGATTTGGATCACCACCCCACTCCTGAATACAACGTTTCGTAGCGTTTACAGCTAGATCGGTGGTTGAGTTGGTGGGGAACTTGGGTTTGCCGCAAAGGAAGTCCGGGTAGTTTTCGAGCACTGAGTAACGTTGCTCGACGCCAAGTGAATTGATGGTGTTGATGAGTTCGGGTGAGAGTTTATGCATCAGGCTACCAACCAGGTCCGAAGTCTTGTAGACATGGTTTGGGGTAGAGGTCGCCGCTGCTAAGAGGTTTATCATTGCCGTCACTTCTCCGCTGGTAGGGTTGCCGCCGCTAAGGGATCGCGCGCCTTCGAATCTTGCCTTTTTGTTGTCGTCCCTTCACGAAATTGTTATCAACCCGCGTGCCGCTACTTACGAACGTGAGTAGTAGACCTCTAAACCTTCTATTTAGAACTATTTATAGACTTTTAGCGACATGCGTATCGGCAATCAGTTATGGATACGAAGTACACACCGATTTGATCCAATCCGAAAAACTACGGCTTTTCCCGAGGCTGAGAGCTTCCAGTGCTGGTACGAAGATATACAGGTGGGTATTAGGTATGCAGCGGTGTGGCGGTGGATTATTGATCCAGAGGGTATAGGTCCTATTGGTCAAAGGTCCTATTTCTCTTTCTCCTCACTTTAACTTTAACTTGAAACGGCCGACGGAGTTTTCGGCGATGCTGCCAAAGTACAGAGATCCATTGCGCTCGACGGTGTTCGCTATCTCGGCGTAGCAACCTGGAGCGCCATTCTGAAGATTGTCGATCACTCGTCCATCCACACTCAGCCCCAGGACAAACGAGTAACGCTGCGGTGCGGGCCTAAGAAATTTCGGCAATCGCATCACCATCTTCCTGAGAAATGGATGAGGAAGTATGCGGTCAAAGAACGAGTCCCTCGGCGTTACCAGCGAGAGCCAATATTTGTCTTTCCCGTTTGAGGAGATGCCGTCGGGAAAACCAGGCAAGTTATCAATGAAGACTTCCGACTTTCCGGCCTTTTCACCGCGCAACCAGTAACGCAACACGCGGTACATTCCAGTCTCGTTTACGAGGACCGAGTTTTGATCCGGGCTGACTGCCACCCCATTGGCAAAATGGATTTCTGGTAACAAGGTCCGAGTCTGGTGGGTCTTCGGATCAAATGCCAGCAAACGTCCGTTAGGCTGATGTTCAATCAAGTCTTCGGTGAACTGCGTCATCGGAAACTTGTTCGAAGCCTCGGTAAAATAAATGGTCCCATCTTTCCCAACATCGAGGTCGTTCAAACATCCGAACCGCACACCATTCACTTGATCCACGAGCGTCGAGATTTTGCCACTCTGATCGATCTGCAGAAGACCTTTGACTGCATCGGCGATAATAAGATTGTCATTTGCATCAAATATCAGCCCCAGCGGTCGGCCCTCAGTATTCGCAAACACCTGGGGTTTTGTCCCGTCCGCCTGGAGTTGCATGATCCGACCATCATCGAACCCCGCATAAATCTTCGAGTCGCCAGCCAGGGCCACATCTTCTGGACCGTGACCATCACCAAGTGGAAGTCTTTCCGTAGGGGCCAGACGGTTGTTTTTTTCGTACTGACCAGCGAGGGCCGGCGCAGCCGGTGGAGTCCACGCCGCTGGATTAATCGGGACCGGAGCAATCAGTAGATAGACTAGTGCGCCCGCTACAATGAGGAGTAACACCAGAAAGAAACGTTTTGTAAAGGACATGGTTGACTGGGCTTACCGTTCGCCGCGCGCGTTTTCAACTTCAGATTCCAACACCACTGACAACTGCCTAATCCCTGGTTGGTCCATCGGCTCGATCAAGCGGAGAGCTTCATCCAGGATCCTCCGCTGATGTTGCGGCCAGTTTGGCAGACCAGCAACTGATCCAAGCTCGCCGTTATAAAGCGCGACGCGTGACGGCCGCACCATCTCAACAACATCTTTCTGAACTGCGAGAGTCATGGTGGGGATACCACCCTCTTCGATCGCCCGCGCTAACAGCGCAATCGATTGATGGCAAAGCCTGGAGGCTGGAACTAACAGCACCGCCTGCACTTCGTAACGTCGAATTCGTTCGACCATTCCGGGACAGAATTCATCTGCAAACCTCGCGGCGTCCGGAATGAAACCTGAAAAACTCCAGAAGACCGAATTCAACTGACCGATGATTCCGTTGTTTTGAAACTCCAATAAACGTTCGACGGGAACTTGAGAATTTACGTCCGCTAGCACCGCGGCTGGATCGTATCCACGCGCTGCGAATGTCAGATCCGAGGCCCCAACTTCGATCGGAATCTCCTTGAAGGTCAGATCTCCTGAAGGAGCTTGAGTATCAAACCCTGGGGTCCCATCAATATAGGCGCCTGCCGATGAAATAAGAGCCAGATTCAACATCGGCAATGCGCGGCGCGCAGGCGTAAATGGCGCGCGCTGATTCTTTACGAATGGATAGTCCGATCCTAGATCGTTCTGGTTGCCGCTGGGCTTCCAGTTACTAAAGCGCAACCGCCAATCATCAATATCCTCAATTATTTCCACAACCACGTCCCTAACCTTTTCAGAATTCAGTTTTTAAAGCTTCTGACAATAGCCAAAATTGCGACGAGGGCGGCAATCATAGCAATTCCAAGGGCCTGTACCGAATAGCCGTGCAAACTATCGAACGCCACCTTTGTCGGGTCGTCGGCAGCCAGTTGATCAATTCTCAGCTGGCTCGACGCTCGCAATGCATGAATTCGAGCTGCAATAACCCAATGTCCCACCCCAGTTGCGATGGTGAGTATTAACAGCGATATCGACTGCAATACAAGCCACAGAACTCTTGACGAACTGCTTCGCAGCACCAGGCCCAAGAGCAAAACAACGAGACCAATAACAAATCCACTTAAGTTGACGACGCCGAGTGAGCGATTGACGATCGCTCCGGCAATCTCACTTGCATTCGGAACAGCAAAGGATCGCAATACTCCAAAGGCAGCCGGAGCCACTACAACACTAAAAAAGAGTGCCGCACCGAACCAGCATGCTACCAGGATCAAACGAATTGAATTGATAACACTCACTCCTTCTCAATCAAACTGATCAATCGTTCCGACCAAGCGTATCGTGGGCGGAACAAAGTTCGGGATGGGTAACTCTCGCGGATCTGCGACGCTCAAAAGCCATGACAAAGCCGAATCGAGTTGTTCCTGGTACTCAACCAGATCAAGTGACATAAAAACCTCATGGCCCAGCGCCGCGAATTTCTCTTTTGACCGCAAGTACATCTGTCGCGCTGCCCCTGGACGTCCAATATCAAGATGATGAAACGCAACGGCTGATTGGATCATGGCCTGCAGAAACAATTTTTCTTTAGGACCAACTTCGCCCATCCATCGTTCTTCCCACGCATCATGTGCAGCGTGAAATTCACCTGCGTTATACAAGTCGATTCCCGCAATGTACTCAATTGGATAAGCAGCGATGTGTGCTTCCGTATAGTGTGGACCACTCGAGCTCATCTTTAACTTGACTTTTGGCCGCGGGTCAAACGCGACGCGATGATTTTTGCCGCAGTAGCCCCACTGCCGGTTGCGCCACTCACGGTTGGAGCAAGTGGATTCGCAACATCGCCGATGGCAAAAACAAAGGGCTGAGTCGTTTCTTGCGTACTCTGAACTCGAATGTATCCAGCCTCATCCAGGTCGATTTGACCTTTGAACAGTTCGGAATTGGGCACGACACCAATACGGACCAGGACGCCGCCAACTGCTAGTTGGAAAGGCTTGAGGCCTTCCTTGCGTTTTATTTCGACAGCCTCGAGCCGATCGCGGCCCATCATACGCGTAACCTGAGATTCCGTAAAAACGGTAATACGATGATCTGTTTGCAGTTTTTCAACAAACTCGCGGCGCGCGCGGAGCGTTTTGCCTCGATGGACCAGCGTTACGGTCGCGCAAACTTCCGCGAGAGCGAGAGCATTCTCTGCCGCCGCGTCACCGCCACCAATAATGCAGACGTCACGTCCGGCGAACTGGTCACGATCACGAGCCGCGGACTCAATTATCCCTTTTCCGATAAATTCGCGCTCACCGGGAATGCTAAGCTCTCTGCGTCTGACACCGGTAGCGAGAATAATCGAAATAGTCTTGAGTTTTTCGCCACTATGAAGCGAGACGCACTTTCGCTTGAGATCAACTGATTCGAGCTGAACCTGGGTCCATAGATCGAATCCGGCAGCCTCGACGTCCCGTGAAAAAAGTTGCGCCAATTCTGCGCCACTGGCCGTTGTTACGCCGAGGTAGTTTTCGATCTTGTTGTAGACATGCCACAACTGTCCGCCCACTGAATCGCTCTTCTCGAGCAACAGGGTATCAAGACCAAGTTCGTCACACCAAAAAGCGGCTGATAGACCAGCCGGGCCCGCACCGATGATTACGACATCATACATTTGATCATTGATCGCCGAACTCCGACACAACTTCTTCAGGCATCAGCCCCGATACTGCCAGTCCCTTATTGTCGTCGAGAAATTTAATGGCCGAGGTAAGCTCGCGATCATCGGTCTGCCAGCGACCGTCGGAGTTTCTTTCTCTGCGGTTTAGACTTTCTACAACTGCTGAAAGGTCACGACGCTTAACCGGGGGCCGGACAACTGTTTCGGCCCAGGAATAATAGGGGTAATCGATTCGATAAAACCAACCATTGCTCGAAGGTATCGAGACGACAAACAGTTCTCCTTTGGCGTAATGCGCGATGGCAGTAAATGGGACCATATCTTTGGTTGGATTAAAGCCATTTCCGCCAAACAGATCCTGGGCCAAGGTAATTAGCGAAACCCCGGTGGCTCCAAGTTCCTGAACACGAGACTTGGCAGACTCAAAACTCTTCATACCAGCGTATACCCGATTCCAACCATCACGCCACAACGGTTCATACGCCGCCACGTTCTCCAGCAACGACTCAACTTGTGGAAGCACCAGTTCGTATGCGCGTGCGTCGTCGGTAATCGTCTCTTTTGCCGCTGATCGAGCTAGAGGTGAAACAGAGTCTTCATTTGGAAAAGCCTGATCGTAGCCTTGAATAGTGAGGCTAACGCAGACTCCATCCTTCGAGGAATATTCAGAAAAATCTCCAGCTTCAGCGGCGTCAATTAACAGTTCACGGTACTGAAGCGCACGCTCGCCGTTCAAAACGGTCCAAACGGACAGTACGCCGTCGGTGTCGAAGTGATTATTCGTAACCAACTCGATGCCTTTTGTAAGCGCTGATCTATCGGGCGAGGTTACCAGGTTTAGAGCAATCTCGGTCGAAGTATCAGCCTTTAGTTCGGATGGCGTTTCGTTGCCGGCCCAATGTGAAAAATGAATGCTATTGGAAACAGTTCCATCAACCGATAACTTTGGAGTATCGGCGATGGCCTCGCTGTAGAATTCGAATCGCATGCTGAAGACCTCAACTTTGGAGTGCGCCGGCCTGAGGCGCTTTGTTACAACGTCCCTTTTCAATACTTTAAAGCCGCGTTCAGCTGAAAGACTACAATACCGAAGTGCCTTATTACCAAAGCCCTTGCCTGTCAGAATTCCTGGTGTCCGAATCTGAACGCTCTCTGTGCAACCTTTGTGTGCTCCGGGCTCCGTGGTGGTTACGCGTACCAATAGAGTCCACCACAAGAACACTGAGGTGGCTCAGAGAAACTTCGGATCGGGACACCACTCAGGATTCCGGCGGATTTGACTTAATTCAGTTAGTTGGGATTAGGATACAGCAATCAAATTTAAATTTAGCTAACAAGGAGTGATGATGGAAGAGATAAGTCCAATAGACCTTAAGAACAGACTCGATGCAGGCGACAATCTACAGATCGTTGATGTTCGCGAAGACAACGAGGTCGCACTTGGGACTATTCCCAATGCAAAACACATCCCGCTAGCCCAGGTGCTTAACCGGATGAATGAGTTAGAACCGGACCGGGAAACTGTCGTGTACTGCAAGATGGGTGGACGGAGTGCACGTGCAATTGACGCTCTGCAAAGATCAGGCTTTCCGGCAAAACTGGTCAATCTGCGTGGCGGAATTATTGGCTGGTCAACTGAGGTTGATCCTTCCTTACCAAAATATTGAAAGGTTATTCCGTGGTCCGTTTTTTCACGGATTCAATCGCGACAGTTCGAATGCTGATAACCGGACCACGGATCTACTACGTATTACGCGGCGATCGAATTGCAATTCAGGCGGATAGACGCGAAGTATTACAAAGCAGGCGTGAGCTGAATTTGGACCAGCGGGATCGGCGGAGAGATGTTCGTGATCTACGTCGCGATTATCGACACGCTCGCCGTTAATCATTTCGTGGAACGCATGTTTGTTCCAAGAAAAGCGATCCACGAAACCACACGAAATTACACCAACGAAGCTTCCAGCAAATTCTAGTTTTGAACCTTTGACTTTTTGTGCGAGAGCCACCCCGAACGGGTTGCGCTCTTAAATTTGGAGGGCTTTAAGCTGTTAATACTTTCGCCAGATCGATGAAGCGACTTAACTTCGTAATCTCCATCCCGTCCTGGCACTCTAAACGGCAAGAAAGGGCGGGACGGTCACTCTCTTCATTCTGACCTTCCATTCGGTACCAAACCTGACAATTGGTACACTCGCCGTTCCAGCAGAAATCACCGTAAGAGATTGTATTAATCGATAGGTATTGAAAACAACGTAACAGACGATTTTTTTCCGGCACGTTTACCACTCGACCCAGAATCGTAATTTGCACGAGCTTCTCGAAAGGATCGAGCAACTCTGGACCCATCTCCTGGCAATTATCGTCAGAGCTTTGGTCGGTCATAAACAGCCGCAGTATAATCGCTCCTACCGAAAATTCGTACACCCGGAAAGGCCCCGTTGACTTTGACAGGGATGATTCTCTGTCCTACCTTTATCATGCTTTCTAGGGTTAAACGGGGGTGCATGATTTGGCGTTAGTTATTTATGTGAAGCCGGGTTGTCCTTACTGTCAACAGGCGCGCGACTTTTACAACTCTAAGGGCATTAAGTTTACCGAATACGACGCCCAAAATGACCGCGCCCGTCGCGCGGAGATGTTTGCATATTCTGATGGCGATCCAACCGTTCCTTGTATCGTTGAAGACGGCAACTATATCGGTTCCGGTTGGGGCACTCCGCCACGAGGTTGAACCGTTCATGACTGACCGGCCGTGCGCTGGTCCGCAAGACAAAACGTTCTGGTCTCTTAACTCCAAGGTTCTAATCTGCAGTTGCCAATCTCGAGAGCGGAGTTAATCACCAACCCACAGCCTGAGTAAAGGTGCAACATGAGGAACCAAAACCAACGCTTGTTGACGCTCGCGTTTTTCGTGATGTGTTCGATTACAACTTTTAGCACTGTCAAAGCCCAATCCAATGGCGGCGCCAGCGCTCCTCAACCACCCATGGCAGAAAAGAAAACAAAAACAACTGAGATACACGGCTACACCCTGGTAGATGACTACTTCTGGCTACGCGAAAAGACAAACCCGGCGGTGATGGCTTACCTACAATCGGAAGACAGCTACACGAGTTCGGCGATGAAGCCAACAACCGACCTCCAGCAGCGTCTATATGACGAGATGCTCAGTCACATTAAACAGACTGACACCAGCGTTCCTTATCGTTGGGGAGATTACTTCTATTACACCCAAACCACTGAAGGGAAACAGTACCCGGTGTTTTGTCGGAAAAAAGGTAGTGTCAACGCTCCAGAAGAAGTGGTCCTGGACATGAACGAACTTGCGAAAGATCAGAAGTTCATGTCGGTCGGCGCTTTCGTTCCAAGTGACGATGGCAATCTCCTGGCCTTCACAACTGACAACACAGGCTATCGACAGTACACATTGCAAGTTAAAGATTTGCGCTCTGGACAGTTGCTGCCCGAACGAATCGAACGCGTAAACAACG
>DATIBX010000401.1:0-4561 GCA_035457105.1 Pyrinomonadaceae bacterium | reverse complement strand
CTGGGTGATGCTCGTGCCACCAGCATGGGCCGTCAGGGAGAATGGAACGTCGGCCAACTTGTGCGCCAGAGACATGGCGATGACGTAAGACTCATCGGTTTTACAACCTATGAGGGCACCGTGACCGCGGCCTCAAACTGGGATGCGCCGGCTGAACGCAAACGAGTACGTCCCGCGTTGAAGAGCAGTTACGAGTCGGTCTTTCACGAAGTAGGTATCCCGCGTTTCTTACTGACGTTTCGCACTCCAGACCATGTCGCAGCCGCGCTTCGTGTGCCGTTACTAGAGCGGGCAATCGGTGTGATCTATCGACCTGAAACCGAGCGAGCCAGCCATTACTTTCAGGCTCGACTATCTTCCCAGTTCGATGCCGTACTCCATTTCGATGAAACACGTGCGGTCGAGCCTCTGGAGCAGTCCTCCGAATGGGTAACAGGTGAAGTACCGGAGACATTTCCAACAGGCATATAGAGAAAGCGAGTTAGTTATGAAAACGAAAGAGATTCCGAAAAACGAATGGACCGGATTCTTTGATAGCTTCAGTCGAAAACACGAAGGTTGGTTAGTGAATCTTGAAATTTTCGGTCCTGAAATCGGATCGCAAGTTGAAGAACGAGAACTTGCACTGGAGGGCATTACCGATGAATGGAACGAAACAGAAGGCAATACCATCATGATCATGACTGGCGTTAAGCCGGACGATCACATTACACATTCCATTTCTCATCCAATCCAGGTCAGTCTCGAACAAACAGACGAAGGAGCGGATGCCGCACTGGCGATAAAATCAGGAGATGGTGTTACGACTCTCCTCCGATTTCGTTCCGCCATTCTTCCGGAAATGGTCGATGCTATCGCCAACTGAAAACTCGAAAGCGATGCGGTTTCCTTTCTTCTGAGTTAAGCAGACTTATGCCGATTGGCATCGAGGTGAGTGTTTACGGCAGCTAAACAAGCATTACTTCGATAAGCGACGAGTGTCCAATGCTGCCGAAAGATATTTAGTATGCGCAAAGTTCTGATACTAGCGACGTTGTTTTGTTTGACCTCTCTTAACGCGTCTGCACAAACTTGGACCTTTTCACGAGACGGTGTGGACTACGTAATAGATCTACCTTCGGCAACATGGCGCTCCGTATCACGAGTCGATGTACATCAACATGTGGAGTTTGTGAACGGAAATGATGAAGTGAATGGTTATTTGCGACTAACTAAGATACTGGTCGATTCTGACACCACTGCCGCAGACTTATTTCAAACGGATGAGCAGCGGGACCTTCAACACTTACCTGGATACGTCGTCTGTAGCGATTGCAAGGGCGAAACTTTTCGTGGTTACTTCAGTGGCGCGAGATTCTCTTACGAGTACATTAGTAGCGGTCGGACGATGGCTGGGCGAGTCTATTACCTTCAGCTCGATAAGAGGACGTTTTACGCTCTCAGATTTACAGTCGCACAGGACAAACTTCAAAGCATGCGCGAACAGATGGACTTTATCGTTCGAAGTTTCCGATTGAAATAATCCCGAAAAGACACGAACCCTTGAGAATCATTTGGGTTGGGTACCGAAGAATCAATTTTACGACTGAACGAGTTTGCAACAGGTGAAAATTTAACGAGATCATCGTGCGACACACCATTGAACCCTCATTATTGAAAACGGATTTAATTGCTTTCAGTGCGCGAAATAACTTGCGACCAACCAGACTTGAAGTGCTTGGACCAGCTAAAGACGTGGAAGCGGATTTTTGGCTCGAAGACGGATTGCTATTATCTGGAATCGACTCGGAGAGGGATGGTAAAGATGGACCATGGATAGAAATCATGCTGCAGTCCCAAGGTCAAAACCACATGACACATTCGATTGCGGCTGTCGAACGAGTCGAGCTCGAGACTAACCAGGGAATTGATTAATCGTTGGAAATAGATGATGCATCTGGCGCGGTAACCATCATGCGTTTTGAGGTATGAGGCCTTCCGAAAGCGAAAGGATTGGAAAGCGTAGTCGATGCTAGAACTCAAAAGGCTAGCCGAATCTAAACTTCGGTGTTTATCTTTAACAACTTATTTCGGTTTCAAGCGCCGGCTTGTAATGAGCGCTCCTCCTCAATCTTGCGAATCCTGGTATAAAGCCAATCTTTAACTGCTTGCTCCAGTTTTGCCTGATTCTCCTCCAGCTCCAGGGCTTCGACAGTCTCACCTTTCTCATTTAAAGGAATGAAATGGCAAGGCACTTCTTCGCGCTGATGTTCAGGGCTGACGTAGTCGATCAAATGACATTCGTCGCACGGTCGGGTATGGTCGGGGTCGGCGTAGTTGATGCAGGTCAGCGATTCCTGAAAGGTTGATTTCGGTTGCCATGGCGTGCGGACGGATCGTCCATATCCGCCCTTTTCGATGAAGTCCAATTCACCATAGAGGACTTCGAGAATGTCACGTTCGTCTTTAGCCATCGAAGCCACCTCCAATTCTAAGAGACCTTGCTTAAGCAGCGATCCTTCGCTGCGATTCTCAATTCTGTGATCCCTGTTGATCTAAGAAGCAAAGCACATGCCGTTGGACCCGCCTTTAATCTGCAGGAATTCGTCGGCGGTGAAATGATTCTTGGGAAATTTGCGCTTGACGATGCGAGAAACTGCTCAACAGCAAATGATGCCCTGCGGCACCCGGCGGCATTCAAGTCGAACTATTGCGAGACGTGCCCATACGTCTTACGCCGCCAGCAAGAGAAGATGCTTCTGAAATGATCCATGAGCTAAAGTTATCCTTTCACACCGGATCCGCGGCGCGGTTGTTTGTGATGTTGAGGCATTGGAGGAGAGACTCCGGCGGTTGAGTACAAGGGTCGAAGATCTGACCACAAGTTGTCGAGCTACATCTTAATGCTTTTGTTGTCCATGAAAGATCTCGCTCGCTATTACAGCGACGATGGTCCACACGCTCGCAAGCTGAAAGGATCCGGAGACGGTCTCTGGTCATCGGCGAATGAGATCTCTAAATTGCGCTCGGCCACTACGCAGCTTTACGCAGGTCATTGCAATAGCCTCCGCATCAGCCGACGCTTCACAACTTCCACGAGAATCAAATATGTGCCGGTGGCGATTGCGATAAATAAGAGGAAGCCAAACGGCAATGGGGTGAAACCCATCAACGCGCCCATCGAGGTGTAGGGCAGTATGCTTCCAAAGAGCACTACAGAAATAGTTGTCAACGTCAATGCCAGGCTCGGCCTGCTGCGCAACGGATTGCCAGCGGTGCGAATGACAAAGATGACGAGCGTCTGTGTCGCCAGTGACTCGACAAACCAGCCACTGTGGAAGAATTGTTCCGAAGCGTGGAAGATCTTCAGCAACGCGAAGAATGTCAGGAAATCATAGATCGAACTGAGCGGTCCAATGTAAATCATGAAGTCGCGGATCATCTTGACGTTCCAGCGCTGTGGCTTGTGAATGAACGTCTCGTCAACTTTGTCGGTTGGGATAGTTACCTGAGCAAGATCGTATAGGAAGTTGTTGAGCAGAATCTGTGTTGGCAGCATGGGCAGGAACGGCAGAAATGTCGCCGCGACGGCCATGCTAAACATGTTGCCGAAATTAGAACTCGTTCCCATTAACAAATACTTCATTACATTGCCGAAGGATTTACGCCCCTCAATGATGCCGTCATGCAAAACGCTGAGACTGCGTTCAAGTAAGATAAAATCGGCAGCATCCTTAGCCACATCAACAGCGGTAGAGACCGAAATGCCGACATCGGCTGCGTGCAGAGAAGGCGCGTCGTTGATGCCATCACCTAAATAACCGACCACGTGGCTGCGATTCTTGAGTGCCAGAATTATTCTGTTCTTTTGCGCGGGAGAGACGCGCGCGAAGACAGAAGTCTGCTCGACGATATGGGCGAGCGCGGGATCGGTCATTCTTTCAAGTTCGTCACCGAGAATAATGCGTCCGCGGTCGAGGCCAACTTGTGAACAGATATGTTGTGTTACTAATTCGTTGTCGCCCGTAAGGATTTTGACTTCGACACCGTCCCGTCGCAGGGCGCGCAACGCGAGCTCTGCGCTCTCCAGAGGCGGATCGGAAAAGGTCAGGAATCCGGCGAGCACCAGATCCTTTTCATCAGCGGCGCGATAGACATCTTTCGCTGAGACGCTTGAATAGGCCACTGCCAATATGCGCAATCCTTGCGCGCAGAACGCTCGATAAGTTGCTTCTGAACGTGACCGGGTATCGTCGTCCAGCGGATTCCGTTGTCCGTTCAGCTCGTGAGTATTGCATACCGGCAACACGCTTTCCGGCGCGCCTTTGGTGATTAGCATTCTCATACCTTCTTCATGCTTCACCACAATCGAAACCCTACGCCTTTCAAAGTCAAACGGAATCTCATCGATCTTCCGAAATTTGTGGATGTCCGGGTGATCGTGTTTCAGCACTGCCGTATCCAGTGGATTACTGCTGTGTCGCTCTTTGATCGCCTCGTCCAGCGGGTTGCTGACGCCCGTTTCGTGCAGGCTGTTCAGATAAGCCAGCAGAAACACGCGCTCAGACGGATTGCCAAACAC
>DATIBX010000400.1:0-2204 GCA_035457105.1 Pyrinomonadaceae bacterium | reverse complement strand
GAGTTTGATGAATACAACGACAAGTGGTTCGTTAATCAAAAGGTCCTACGTGGCGGCTCATTCGCCACACCGCAATTACATATCAGGTCGACATACAGGAACTTCTTTCACGCACACGAGCGCTGGATGACCTCAGGCTTTCGGTGTGCAAAGGATTTGCAGAGATCCTGATACTGGGAGCGCAGGCGTCTCGCCTGCCAAATCCTGTCAATCCTGGGCCATTAGATAAACAAGATGTTTGCAGGCGAGACGCCTGCGCTCCCAGCCGAAAGTCCTCTAATTTAATCGTTAGGCATGAACTCGATTGCCTTAGTTTTCCTTCTCTTATTGTCAGGTGGAGTGCAGTCTGCTCAGCGTCAGAAGGAGCCGAAGCTGACAAACAAGCCCCCAACGATAGCAAAATTTGAATCGTCGGCTCCGGCGATTTATACGTTCCCTGCAAGTGTTTTCACTGTATGTATTCCTAAATCTAGACAGACTGTGACTTTGACTGTAACCGCCAACGATCCAGAAAATGACCCCATCACTTATGAGTACTCCGTTACCGGAGGTCGAATAATTGGAACAGGTTCGGCGGTCTCCTGGAGACTCGGTGACGAAAATATTGGACGTTACTCCGTTACCGTCAAGGTAAAAGATGAAAAAGGGGCAGAAGCGAGCTCAACACTTGAGGTCGTTGTTGCATACTGTTCAGGCTTCGTGATAGGTGAGCCGCCTTGTCCTGGTCTGAAAATCGAGATCTCAAGTCAATACACAGATCCGAAAGAGACCTTCCGCGGCGAAACTCTGCTCGTTCATGCCATTGCTGGAATGGATTGGTTTGTTAGTCGTCCCGATTACAAATGGACAGTGGTTGGAGGGAAGATCATCAAGGGTGAGAACACTCCATGGATCACAGTGGAAGTGAATGGCGATGTTGGAACGTCCGTAAGTGCAACCGTCGAGTTTGAAGGGATTGAACCCTATTGTATGAAAACTGGTACGAGCGCGAGTGTTCCGATCAAAAATTGATCTTAGCGGCTACTTTCCACCATCGCCGTCTCATTCTCACCGCGGCTTCAGCCCGGTGAAAAGATTTAAGAAAGACTGACGAACAACCGTTTCAACGGTTTCCAGTCTCGGAAAGCAAGTCAGCAGCTTTATGTCGACCGTACTAAACCGTTGAAACGGTTATCCATGATCCGACAGTCCCTTAACCACCGGGCTGAAGCCGCGGTGTTAATGAAACTAGATCACCCACCACACTAATCAGGAGAAGACCGATGTCCGCCGAACTAATCTCAAAGATGATGCGCCAGCTCTCAGTGTTTGTGCTGTTGTTGATTGCTGCACTGCCCGTAGTCGCACAAACCGAAGCGCGCAACAATGCCACTTCCGATTCTTCAGGCGCTGCCGCAGCCAAACCAAAGGCCGTCGACACCAATCCCGCGATCAACCCGAAGTACACGACGCCGACAAATCCACTCGACGAAGCGTACGGCGCGAAGATAAAGGAATACACGACCGAGAAGTACTTCATGACCGAGCTCGTCGACCACTTGCCGGCATCGGACAAGGTTCCTTCTCCTGACAAAATCCTCGGTTACGTTGTTGGCACACCAACCAAGCTGACAAAAGTCGCCGACCTGAATCGTTACTATCGCGCGTTGGCCGCAGCCAGTCCCCGCGTTCGTGTTTTGGTGGCGCCTGAAAAGAGTGAAGAAGGTCGAGAGCAGCTGCTAGTCATCGTTAGCGACGAAGCGAACCTCGCCAAACTCGATCGGTACAAAGAAATCACTGCCAAGCTTGGGGATCCACGATCGATTACTCCTAGTGAAGCGAACACTCTGGTGACTGAAGGCAAACCGTTCTACTGGGCATCCGGTTCAATTCATTCTCCCGAAACAGGATCACCGGAAATGTTGATGGAGATGGCTTATCGAATCGCCGTCGAAGACTCACCCTTTATCGAGTCAATTCGAAAGAATGTGATCGTGATGATCACCCCGGCCCTTGAAGTCGATGGTCGCGACCGTATGGTCGATCTATACAACTACCGCAAGGCTAACGCCGGCAAGCCAGCACCCGGATTGATCTTCTGGGGCAAGTACGTCGCTCACGATAACAATCGCGACGGACTTGGCTTGGCGCTCGCTCTGACTCGCAATCAGATGCGCACCTTCCTCGAGTACCATCCAACAGTTCTTCATGACCTTCATGAATCA
>DATIBX010000399.1:0-18937 GCA_035457105.1 Pyrinomonadaceae bacterium | reverse complement strand
GACAGATAATGGTTGGGCGGCAGTAACCCCGCGCTTCGGGTGACGATTCCGTGCCGGTCATGGTCAGTGTCGCAGGCGAAGGACAGGTCAAAGCGGTCCTTCATCCCTATCAAGCGCTGCATCGCATAGGGGGAGGACGGGTCCATCCGTATCTGACCATCCCAATCCACCGTCATAAACCGGAAGGTCGGATCGACGGCCTCGTTGACGACAGTGAGCTTCAATCCATACCGCTCGGCGATCGGGCCCCAATAGTGAACCCCTGCGCCACCCAGTGGATCCACGCCCATCCTGATGGTCGCGCCGCGAATGGTGTCCATGTCGATCACATGAGCAAGATCAGTAATGTACGCATTGAGATAGTCGTGCCGGTGCGTCGTGGGGGCGCGGAGAGCTTTCTCGAAAGGAATTCTTTTCAAACCGGAAAGTTCGTGTTCGAGAAGCTCGTTTGACTGAGCTTCGATCCACGTGGTCACGATGGATTCGGCCGGTCCACCGTTTGGAGGGTTGTATTTGAACCCGCCGTCATGTGGCGGATTGTGCGATGGCGTTATGACGATGCCGTCTGCCAGTCCTGTCTTGCGGCCGCGATTGTAGGTCAGGATTGCATGAGAGATCACCGGAGTCGGCGTATATTCATCCGCCTGCGCCAGCATTACGTCCACGCCGTTAGCTGCCAGCACCTCAAGTGCACTGGCCAGAGCCGGAACAGAGAGCGCATGCGTGTCCATACCGAGAAATAGCGGGCCACCGATCTTCTGTTGTTTGCGATACAGGCAAATCGCCTGACTCACGGCGAGGATATGCCATTCATTGAAAGCCTTGTCGAATGCGGAACCACGATGTCCTGAAGTGCCGAAGGCAACCCGCTGCGATCGTACTGAAGGATCGGGCCTTTCGGAATAATAAGCCGTGATGAGCCTGGGCACATTGACCAGCATCCCTGGTTCTGACGGCTTTCCTGCAAGAGGACTTATTTTCATGACTTTCTGATCGTTACTACGATTCGTGCCCTTCACTCTTGGTAGATCTGGACAATAGCATCAAGGAGACGCAGGGCGGCTGCCTTGTCCCTTTGGAAGGAATTACGCCCGATGATTGAGCCGAATCCGCCGCCGTCGCGGATCGCGTGCGCCTCGGCGAAGAGGGCTTCATCGGCTTCCTTTGGTCCGCCTGAGAAGAGGATAATGCGCCGGCCGTTCAAAGCGCTTTGCACGACATGACGAACTCGCTCGGTTGCAGTGGCGCGCGGAATTCTCAGCTCTTCGTAAACTTTTTTGGCTTCCGGCAGTTCCAGATGCGCGGTAGGCATTTTGACTTTGATGATGTGCGCTCCGAGTACCGCCGCGATTTGCGCGCCATAGGCGATGACATCCAGGGCGGTTTCACCTTCCTTGCTGAGTCCACCGCCGCGGGGATAACTCCAGACCACGACGACCAGTCCGGCAGCTCTGGCTTCACGGGCCAGTTCGCGCAACTGCTCATATTGCAGTCGCCGCTCCACCGTGCCGGGATAAATCGTGTAGCCGATGGCTACACAGCCCAACCGTAGCGCATCGGAGACCGAAGCCGTTTGCGCACCCAACGGATCCTTTTCATCGTGAAGCAGATCGTGCGCGTTGAGTTTTAGAATCAGCGGGATTTCACCCGCGAAGTCAGCAGCGACTGCTTCAATAAATCCCAGCAACGACGCATAGGCGTTAAGACCGGCGTCAATGGCAAGTTGAAAATGGTAGGCCGGATCGTAGGCGGGGGGATTTGGCGCGAAACTGCGCGCTGGACCATGCTCAAAGCCCTGGTCCACGGGCAGGATGAGCATCCTGCCCGTACCCGCGAGTCGGCCGTGATTAAGCATCCGGGCAAGATTCGTCAACACGCCAGGATTCTCGCTTCGGTAACAGTCCAGAATTTTGCGAACTTGGTTAGTCATGGTGTGTTCCTTCTATCGACGTTCTTGGGACGAGGGTTTTGTACTTAAGTTTAAAACGACGCTGTCTTCCTGGTCGGTAATGGGGCTTGTTGGATTAATGATCATGACTTCCCCGTCGCGGCTTGATCGACTTTCTTCAGCACTGCGCTTTTCGTAACGATGCAGTCCATCAGATCCCGCCACGATTTGTCGAAGGATTCGGTACCCTCGCGCTGTAGTTGGGCGGCGAGGGCCGCTTGGTCCACACCAATCTGAGTGAACTCGGCAAGGACTTCTTCCGCATCGCCACCATCAACCGGCAATGCGCCTTTCACTTGGCCGTGATCGGCGAAGGCGTGCAGGGTCTTTTCGGGGATGGTGTTAATGGTGTCCGGAGCCGCCAGCGCTTCGACGTAAAGTGTGTCTGAAGCATCCGGATCCTTGGTGCCGGTGCTGGCCCAGAGCAGCCTTTGCGGCCGCGCTCCGGCGGCCGCGAGTATTTGCCAACGAGGCGACGCCAGCAGATCGCGGTAGCGTTTGTAGGTTTGCTTGGCGATAGCAATGCCAAGACGATTGCGAAGTGCCTCGGGCACCTTGTCGTGGATTGCTACGTCCCATCGGCTAACAAAAAGCGATGCGACTGAATCAACCTTCAAATCAAGACCGGCAGCAATTCGTCGTTCAATTCCGCGGATGTACGCCTCGGCGGAAGCGATGTACTGCTCGGGTGAAAACAGGAGTGTGACATTTATCGGCACGCCGGCGAAGATCGATTCCTCGATGGCGGGCACGCCTTCCCGAGTACCCGGTATCTTGATGAACAGATTAGGGCGTTGCGCTTGCGCACACAGTTGCGCCGCCTCCCTTATAGTGCTGGCAGTATCGTTTGCCAGCAAAGGAGACACCTCCATCGATACCCAACCATCAACTCCATCGGTCGCTTCGTGGGACGGATAGAAGAGATCTGCAGCCTGAGTTAAGTCCTCAAGGGCTAGCTCGAAGAACAACGCCTCGCCCGATTTACCCTCGGCCGTCTTCCGGCGGATGGCATCGTCGTAGAAGCCGCCGTCCTTGATGGCTTTATCGAAGATCGTTGGGTTGGAGGTCAGGCCCGTTATTGAAAACTCGCTGATGTAGCGCTGCAGGGTACCTTCCCTGAGTAGTGCCCGGGTGATGTTATCGAGCCAAAGGCTTTGACCAAGATCATGCAGTTGTTGGGTAGTATTCATGTTGCTCCTCCTAAACACCCGTCATGCGCCCCACTCATCTGAAATCGTCACTGGAATCCGCACTCACTCCTGCCTCACGCTGCACCCGGCGTGACGTTACCCGGTTCAAAATGTTGCAGGGGTAGTCTACCAATGTGCGTATCAGGGAATCATAAACGGCGGATTAAAACTCTATCAGTAAGTCATCAATTGATTGTTAGTGGACCAACTTATGTGTTTGCAGCAGGGTCAAATGTGAAAGAATGTATTCGGCAATAGCGTAAGGAGGCGAAGCAAAATGAACGCCATCGAACTTCTGAAGAATAACCATGAACTGGTTCTGACCCTGATTCACGAACTAGCGGATAACATCAAGCAGATCGAGCAGACGGAGCAGGACACCGTTGTCTGCGAACGCATGAACAGTTTTGCCGAATTTAGGGATACGCTTACTGAACATACATGGCTGGAAGAGCACATGTTCTATTCGGAGTTAGTAGGCTTCCCAGAGACCCGTCGCCTGGTTGATGAGTCTTACGGTGAGCACAAGCGAATTCGTGACGTCCTGGCGACGATGGAAAATCTGAGGAAGGAAGGGCACTGTGACCGTTGGGACGATAAGCTAAAGGAGTTGCAACAGGATTTGCTGCATCACGTAGCAAGGGAAGAAGAGCAGTTGTTCCCCAAAGCAAGACAAGTTCTGGGTGAAGGCAGACTCGAGAATCTGTACTTGAAGATGAAAGATCTTCAGACTACGAAAAGCCGCTGGCCTGGTCAGAGCGCATTTGGCAACTGAGCGCGAACCACTTCCACCGAACAGTGCGCGCGTGCCGCAACTGCTGCCGACACGCTTCCCACAAGGAGGCGGTCGATGGGAGTGCTGAACCCAGTCGCACCCGTGAAGATGCAATCAGCCCCGAACTCTTCGGCGTGTCGGACAAGCACTTGTTTCGGGTCGCCACTGACGATTCTTGATGAAACGGTAACGTTTTTATTTTCTAGTATCATGCGCAGTTCCTTTACCGCATTCTCAGCAATTTGCTCCGCCTCGGTACGTTCAGTTCTATTTACCTCGTCTAAAAATTCATTGACGGGCGGGATCAAAGCGTAAACCGGGTTGGCTGTCAGAACGTCCTCTGCAATGACAACGCGCACTTCGCTACCTGGCGTCCAATCGCGAGTGGCAACACTGCGCACGGCCTCTTGTGAACCGGCGGAACCGTCAACGCCGAGGACGATACGTATCCCTGACGCACCAGTTCCACTTGTTTGTCGTGCAACGCGCACTGAACTTTGCGCTTCAGTTAACACCTTTTGCGAAACGCTGCCCAAAACGAACCTCCCCAGCGCTGTGCGCCCATGCGAGCCTACGACGACCAAATTGGGCTGCCATTCTCGAACTCGAGTTAACAACTCATGTGCTGGCGAGCCGCTCAGGGCTTCGCACCTTACTGTCCAGCCCGGAAAGATGTGTCGCACGAGTTTGCCAGCGGACTCCGATAAATGTTGAGCCTGCTCTACAATTTTGGCGGCATGTGCGCGCGCTCGTTCGAGGCCGGCCGAGACTTGGAGCGGAAGAGTATCGTCAATAACTTCGTCACCCGGCGGCGGCAGCCATACTTCCGCGACTGAGACGACTAATGCGTCGGCTCCCAGCGGCAGTCCCGCGCGGCCTAAATGAGCAATGCCAATGTCAGCGCTTTCTGAACCATCATAAGCGATAAGAATCTTCATCATCTTATTCCTTCCGAGAGCATTACCTCAGCCGACTCTGTTTTCGGCACGTGAGGTAAGCACTCGAAGCCGCCGAAGTGCGCGATAAATAGTCTTCGCGCTTAACATGACCTCTCTAACATCATCTTTTCCGTATTTCAGCGCCATTTCTATTTGTGAGTCGCGAAACCGATCCAACGGATATCCGGCCTTCGCGAACTCTCGACGAATATCCACAAGCGTACGCCGTCGCCTCCGCGCCTCTACAATCTGTAAGAACTTTGCAACCAACATCCGTTACTCTCCTTCATCGTTCCGCTGCGGGCTCCGCGCCTGGCTTTAGGCGCCGTGCGACTAAAACTGGACAAGGTGACTCTCGCAACACACGGTCTCCGTTTGATCCAATGAGCTCCTAAACGAAATCCCTGTCCATGTGCCCAATACAAACCAGATCGATCTCCCGTTCAACAGCTTTACTTTCGTTGTGAATGCTGTCGCCTGGGAGATCAGCATATCTTTACCTTAAAGGAGGATCGACAGGGATATGAAGGGTATTAACTCCTGGTTGGAGAGAGTGTTATCACCCTGGGCCATGACCTTCTCGCATTCGCAGGTAGCGAACATCTGAATTGGGGGAGATGGCAATATTAGCTAGTGAGTACGCTACTCCTCTATCTATGCTTTGGCCTTATTGACGGCCTTGTTAGAGTCGCGTGCTTCTTGGACCCTAACTTTATTCATCCAGAACTGCTTATTCAGAATGGAATCCTGGCCCGCCTGATCAAGAGCCAGCATAGTTTTGTGGTCGTATTCAATTTGGGATATACGCGATTCTATCTCGGCGGCAAGGTTGGCCCCTGCAACCTCGCCCTGCGAAACTGCCATATGACTCATCTTTGGTCCGGGAAGGCTGACACAATCACCTACCGCGTATAACCCTGCCATTCCCTCCACCCCCATATTTCGGTTAACGCGAATGAAGCCATCTGGATCGGTAATTCCCATCCCACTCATTGCACTCGGTCCAACGAGGGGAGGCAAGAGCATCAGCAGGTCGTAGTCAATACGCGCACCTGCACTTGTTTGTAACGATTTTTTGGTAATTCGATTAACGGAGAATTCGGTGAGCACCTCTATGTTTTGTTCGTCGAGTGCTTGCTGGAAGCCTCTGCCTATGTCTGACCCATCGAGTTCGTCAGCCTTTCGTCTTGGGCTCACAATAGTAATCTTAGTTCGCCCAGTTCTCATACGATCTTCGAAATGAGTTGAGAGCATGGACGCGGTTTTGCAAACTGTCGCTTCAAGTCGAGCTCCCTCGCAGGAGCCAACGACGGCTCGACCCTCATCGAAACTATGAATAGCTTGCCTAAACTTCAAAGCTGCCTCCACCGTCAACGGATGATGAGCGTGCTCAAAGAAACCTGGAATCCGCTCTGTAGCCAGTCGACCTCCTAAACCGAAAATGAGGTAGTCGTATTGCATCCTTCCGCCTAGGACGCCGTGTGCGATTTTCACTCGACGCTTATGAGGGTCAACTCGTGCTACCTCGCCCTGCACAAACCTTATTCGGCGTTTCTTCATTGCCTCGCGCAAATCATGAGAGATGTCATCAATCGTGTGGTTTCCGAAGGCAAGGTCGACCAAGTCTGGGTGGAAGACAAATCGCGGGCTACGCGAAACCATCGTGATCTGGTGTTCGGAAGCCAGGTTTTTTAGTAGCGACTCAGCCGCGGAAACCGCACCAAAGCCGCTCCCAAGGATAAGAATTTTTTTCATCAAGAACCTCGGACATCCTGGGAAATCTCATAAACAGGAGCTTTCTGAATTGGCTAATGATTTAAATAGACACTGCCCGATGTTCCGCATAGGTTGTTCGTTCGGGTGTTGTTCATCATAGGCTCATCAGTGTTACGGGAGCATCACGCTGCTTTAAAGCCCACCAACATCTTCATCCTTTTTCACCTCGTCTCACCTGTCCTGACTTCACGACGAGCCTCTGACACCGGTCCAGCCCGTAAAACGAATCGCTCATAATTACTCTCGTTCATCCGCGACCGCGGTCGTGTGAAGATCCTCAGTTGCCGACTGTGACACAAGTCATTACCGGTCTGGAACAAATTAGTCATACTTATCGCTCATTGCGAATATAAAAGGGTAAGTGACAACTTAGGGAGGACAGTCATGTCGCACGCGGAAAAGACGATTGATATGAAGGGCGCTGAAGAACATCATCAACTGATGTCCGCTGCGCTCGATGGTCAGACTGAAACGGTAAAAGAACTAATATGTCTAGGTGCCGACGTAAATGCGCGAACTCATGAGGGGCGTACAGCCCTAATGTTTGCTGTCATCAACAGGCATGCAGCCACGGTACAAACACTATTGCAGTTTGGGGCTGATGTGGACGCCCAATCTAATCTTGGCTTTACGCCCCTAATCCTTGCGGCGTGTAGCGGCGATGCAGGAATTGCCCAAGTCTTGCTGGATAGTGGTGCTGACGTCCGCAAGACTCTAAGGTCAGGACAGACTGCGCTAAGCCATGCCGCAGAACATGGGTACAACGATATCGTTGAATTGCTCGAGCGGGCGGTGAAGAAAGTCTCCATAGGTGAAGTCTCAAATAGTTCCTTTTGAAATTCATAGGCGACTTATAACGTTATTGCGGCACTAAGAATTTATCGCTCGACCTGTCAGGTCGATCTTTTGGGCCAACTCACTAACCGACTTTCTTGGTGTCCCTTGACCGGATAACAAGATCTCCTCTCGCACTGCCGAAAATTCGTTTGTCTGGAGGTAGTGTGAGACGAGCAAGTGGAAACACCCCAATGGACAGGTGGTAACACTGCCGTCAACTGTCATGACTCCGGGATAGCGTTAGAACGCCAGAGGTGAAAGGCATCTGGGGCAATCTTTGGGCCAACCAGTGAACACAAAATCTGCGAGTATTCTCCCTGGGGAAACTCAAGCCCTAAGAGCTTGTAGACGATAACCTTCCATGGCGCAATGATGATCGAGATTAAATAATGACAAGGAGAGACGAAATTGCTCAATACGGATTCATACCGAGTTAAGCAGTTCAATCTGGTGGCCTAAATGGCATTTCGGACCGAACGCTGGAGATGCACTTCAAACTCTACGAAGGATACGTCAAAGAGACGAATAAGCTGACAGATAAGATTTCCGAGTTCCTGACGGACGGCAAAGTGGACCAGGAAGAGGTGCCAGCTTACTCCGAACTCACGCGCCGCTTGGGTTTTGAATACAACGGCATGGTCCTGCACGAATACCATTTCGGCAACATGAAACAGGGAGGCACGGGTGTGCCGGAAGGGAACTCTGCATTCTTCCGAGCGGCAGAAGATACTTTCGGCAGCTACGATATCTGGAAGGCGGATTTTGTCGGCATTGGTAAGATGAGCGGCGTCGGTTGGGCCATCTGTTACGAGAATCCGGCGAACGGACGACTCTCCAATCACTAAATCTTGGAATGGGGGTTCAGAGATGCAAGACATGACACATACAAACGGATTAGATGACAGCGTTGTATGGAAGGGTTTGGCTGCAGGTCTCATTGGAGGCTTGGTAGCATCCTGGACCATGAACCGATTTCAAGATGTATGGAGCAAGTTCGCCCACCACATCCCAAATTCGTCGGGAGACCAACTTCGTAATGCTTCGGGCGAGTGCGCTGCATGTGGCGAGCAAGACCCTGATAGTCATAATTTGGAGTTTGGCTCGCAGCCAGAAGCTCAGGATGACACGACTGTAAGAGCTGCCTCCGCAATTTCAGAGGGTGTATTTGATCACAAGTTGACGCGAAGTGAAAAGAAGATCGCGGGCACAGCTGTTCACTACCTTCTTGGCACGTCTGTAGGCGGGATATATGGCGCGGCAGCGGAGCGAGCGCCGAACGTTACTGCGGGCGCAGGCCTGCCGTTCGGCGCGGCGTTTTGGTTAGTGGTCGACGAGGGTGCAGTGCCGTTGCTTGGTCTCTCCAAAGGACCAATGGCCTATCCCGTATCAACCCACGCTTATGCTCTTTCATCACATTTCGTTTATGGGTTGACAGCGGAGATGGTGCGGCGCGCGGTCCGCAGCGCACTGTAAGTTGGTGGGTCGCCATGATGAATTCCGAACAGAGATTTGCGGTGAAGTCGAAACAACAGCCCTTTTCTGATCCCGAGCTTCAAGAGCTCCAGCGTCTTACGTTTGACTATTTTCTGAAGGAAACAAATCCTGAGAATGGCCTGGTGCCAGACAGCACTCGCCAGGGGGCGCCATGCAGTATCGCTCCAACTGGATTTGCACTGGCTGCTTATACCGTCGGCGTTGAGCGCGGTTTCATTACACGCGACGATGCGATTGTCCGGACCCTTACGTTGCTGCGCTTCCTCTGGCATAGTCCGCAAGGTCCGGAACCGGACGCCACCGGATACAAGGGCTTCTACTATCATTTTCTCGACATGAAGACAGGCCGCCGTGCGTTTAATTGCGAACTGTCAACAATCGATTCCACCTTCGTGATTGCCGGCGCATTGACTGCCGCCGAATATTTCAATCGTGACACAAAAAATGAACGTGAAATCCGGAACCTTGCGACGGCCCTCTATTGCCGCACGGACTGGCAATGGGCGCAAAATGGCGGAGCGACCGTAACGCACGGTTGGACGCCCGAAGAGGGATTCATAAAGTACCGGTGGGAAGGCTATAACGAAGCGTTGATTCTTTACGTTCTCGGCCTTGCCTCGCCAACCTACCCTCTACCAAAAGAGAGCTACCAGGCTTGGACCAGAACCTATGAGTGGAGAAATTTGTATGGATACGACTTCCTCTACGCTGGTCCGCTTTTCATCCATCAGCTTTCGCACATGTGGATCGATTTTCGCGGCATTCAGGACGAGTACATGCGTTACAGAAAGATCGATTACTTCGAAAACAGCCGTCGGGCGACTTACGCTCAGCAACAGTACGCGATTGAGAATCCGAGAGGATTCAAAGGTTATGGTGAATTCATTTGGGGTCTTACTGCGAGTGACGGTCCTGGACCAGCAATTAAAAAGATCGAAGGCAAGGAGCGCCAGTTCTACGACTACATTAACCGCGGTATTCCGAACGGGCCCGACGATGGTACGCTGGCTCCATGGGCCGTCATCGCTTCACTCCCGTTCGCTCCTGAAATTGTATTGCCATCGCTCCGCTACTTCGACGAAACCTTTCCCGAGATGACCAGTAAGTATGGATTCAAGTGTAGTTTCAACCCGACGTTCTCTGGAACATCAGGCAAAGGTTGGATTTCAAAGGGCTACTACGGTCTGGACCAAGGTCCAATTGTCTTAATGATTGAAAATTATCGTTCGGGATTTCTCTGGCAGCTGATGCGAAGCTGTCCTTACATCGTCACCGGTCTGCGGTGCGCCGGGTTTTTTGGCGGTTGGCTTCGAAGCGATGCTCAACTGGAGTTCTTAGGAGTCCGCAAAACGGAAAACCAACTGAGTCAATAAAAATGACTAACCCCACTCACGCAAGACTGAGCGCAGCCTATCGTGGTCAGCGACCCGTTCAGCGAAGATGGTTTTTCCCTGGTTCGTTTTCATTCCTTCTGCCCTTTCGAGTATTTAGTTTTCGTGACCTGTTCCGGGCTTCGATTAAATTTTGAGCCTGGCAGCCGATTACCACCTTCCTGCTGATGTAACTGCTATGCGTTGGAAAGTTCGCTTGAAGGATTTGGTTAGCGGTGAAGCTAATACCTGGTCCCTGGTCTTTCTACAAACCGAATCTTAACGAACCCAGACCGCTCGTGGTTGCACTGCACTCGTGGAGTGAGGACTACAGGCAGGCAGCAAGCGTTATCTATTCGGAGTGGGCCATCGCTAACGATTGGATCTTTATCCATCCACATTTCAGGGGGCCAAACGTTAAACCGGAAGCCACGGGTGCCATTCAGATGGTTGAACAAGCAGCGGAGAAAGTGAGTGGTGCGCGGTCCGGCAGTGTCTGATAGTGAGTATGCCTTCGCTCGCCCCTACAACTAAGGGTTGACCCGCAGCAAAGATCCGCGAAAGATTGGTTGACGACGAGAAAGCAGATGCCGTCAAAGAGGAACAAGGATGACCGCCGCTACATTCCAACTCGAGCGAGTTGCGCCGTATCAACAGGATGTTGACCAGGTACTGACCACTCTCGGCACGGATGCACACAACGGTTTGACTGAGAAGGAAGCACGCGCGCGACTCGGACGCTACGGCAAAAATGAGTTGACAGCGGAGAAGCCTGTTCCCTGGTGGAAAAAGTTCCTCTCACAATTTAAGGACGTACTGGTCATCCTGCTGCTGATTGCCACTGCAATCTCGGCAGCCCTGTGGCTGTTTGAACGCGACTCGAAACTGCCTTATGAGGCGATCGCGATCTTTGCAGTTGTTTTGCTCAACGCGATCTTAGGTTATGTGGAAGAGTCACGAGCGGAATCGGCGATCGCGGCGTTACGGCAAATCTCGGCTGCCCATGCAAACGTGATTCGAGATGCGACGCGACAGAGCATCCCGGCGATTCACGTTGTACCCGGCGACATCATTCTTATTGAAGAAGGCGACACGACTCCTGCGGATGCGCGCGTGATTCAGTCAACCGCGTTGCAAACGGCGGAAGCGTCGTTGACAGGTGAAAGTCTGCCCGTTTCCAAAGGTACTGCTCCGATTAACGAGGATGTTGGCATTGGAGACCGCGACAACATGATCTTCAGTGGCACTGCAGTTACGTACGGACGTGGGAAGGCTGTCGTGACGGCGACCGGGATGCAAACTCAGATGGGTCTAATCGCGGGAATGCTGAAGGAGGCTCCGACAGAGACTACGCCACTGCAAAAGGAACTCGCTCGCGTTGGCAGACTACTAGGATTAATCGTGGTCGTTATCGCAATTGTGATGATCGCAACCATCATCCTCGTCGAGCATGTTCGTGGCTTCTCAGCTCTCTTCGAAGTACTCATCTTAGGCGTAGCTCTCGCAGTGGCGGCTGTGCCGGAAGGCTTGCCGGCCGTGGTGACCGCTGTGCTCTCCCTTGGCGTGCAACGAATGGCAAAGAGAAACGCGATCGTGCGTCACCTGGCGGCAGTCGAAACGCTTGGATCGGCTAACGTCATCGCCTCTGACAAGACTGGCACCCTCACAAAAAATGAGATGACTGTGCGTATGGTGGTCACCGCAAGCGGGCGAGTAATTTTTGGCGGCACTGGTTACGCGGCGGAAGGAGATATACATCAGGACGGAAGAGGACCGCTCGATGAAGTGGTGAGGCACGAGTTGATGCGTGCTCTCGCCGCGGGCGATCGCGCCAATAACGCTGTACTCCAGGAACACGAGGGCCGCTGGACGGTCCAGGGCGATCCAACGGAGGGTGCGTTGATTGTCGCAGCGTGCAAGGCGGGACTGGAGAAAGAGGCGCTTGACGCGCGATTAGAACGGGTGGGGGAAGTACCTTTCTCGTCCGAACGTAAGCTAATGAGTACGATTCATACGGATGCTGAAAGAGAGGAATGCCTCCTCGTCTTCACTAAAGGCGCCCCAGATATATTGCTCACCCGTTGTTCCCATGAGCTTGTTGGTCGAGAGACGAGACCTTTAACGTCCAAACGACGCGCAGAGATACTGATAACTAATGAAGATATGGCCGCCGGCGCTCTACGCACTCTGGGCGTCGCCCTCCGCTCAATCCCAAAGATCTTGCCAGGTCAAGACGATGTTGACGAAACCGTCGAGCGCGAACTTGTCTTTTTAGGACTGATCGGAATGATCGATCCACCGCGAGATGAGGCGAAGGAATCCGTCGCACGCGCAAAGGGCGCCGGCATTCGCCCGATGTTGATTACGGGTGATCATCCGGTGACCGCAGCGGTCATCGCCAGAGAACTAGGATTAGTGGAAAAAGATAAAGCCGTGACGGGGACAGAACTAGAGAAGATGTCGGACGTTGCTCTCGCTGAAACTGTTAAAGAAGTTTCGGTCTATGCCCGAGTCAACCCGGAACATAAGCTCCGGATCGTGAAGGCATTACAACGTAGCGGAATGGTAGTGGCGATGACCGGTGATGGTGTGAATGATGCGCCCGCCTTGAAGACCGCCGACATCGGCATCGCAATGGGAATCACGGGCACTGACGTTTCCAAAGAAGCTGCGGACATGGTTCTGGCTGACGACAACTACGCAACCATCATTGCGGCTGTTGAGGAGGGTCGCACAATCTTCTCAAATATTCGAAAGTTCCTGCGGTATTTGCTCTCGTCGAATATAGGTGAAGTGCTGACTATGTTCTTTGGCGTGTTGTTGGCGAACGTGATTGGCTTGAAGGCTCAAGGTAACGCTTTAGTCTTGCCGCTTCTGGCAACGCAACTCCTCTGGATCAATCTGGTGACGGACGGTGCCCCAGCCCTTGCGCTGGGAATTGATCCGCCGCACGCCGGGGTGATGCGACATCCACCGCGCCCAGTCGACGAAGGAGTGATTACACCTCGGATGTGGATTGGCATCCTCTTCGTCGGTTCTATTTCGGCGGCTGGAACACTGGTGATCCTCGATTGGAGCTTGCCTGGAGGTTTGATCGAGGGGTCAGGCAATTTGCGTTATGCGCAGACCATGGCTTTTACAACGATGGTGTTCTTTTCAGTCTTCACTGTTTTCAACGCCCGTTCTGACGAGCGAAGTGCATTTTCCGATTTGTTCTCGAATAAATGGCTTTGGGCGGCGATTGCGTTAGCTCTCTTGTTGCAAGCGGCGGTGATTTATATACCGTTTCTGCAGCAGGCATTTTCAACAGTCGGATTGAGCGCAGGCGATTGGCTGCGTTGTGCGGCAGTCGCTAGTTCCGTGCTGTGGCTGCGGGAAGGAAGCAAACTGATTACACGTGCGTCGGCCATTTAAAATGCTCTACGTTGAAGATCTACCAGGTGATCGAATGATGCAAAGAAGGTGACGAATGGTGAGTCTGTCTCCTTTAATACTTTCCGCATCCGCCGCGGACGTAAGCGTCTGTCTAGCTCACGGCACTTGTGAATGTTGTAGGTAGCGATCCGAAAGGTGGCCATACTTAGGCAGTCCACTATTCAACTCAACATTCCCTCGGAATATTTCCTGGGCAAACTGCATCGCTGGGGCAGGGAAATTAAAGTCAAGATTAGAAAACAAAAGTCAAGAAGAGAAAAGTCAGCGTTGCGAAAGCTCAGCTTAAATGCTTTACCGAGAGTATTCATCTGCATATCAGCCCTGAGAGGTTAAATTGGTCCATGATTAGAAACACATCGTATCAGCCTAAGAAGTTTAACTTGAAGGGACTTGAAGGAATCTCTGACCAGACACCGAAGATCGGCGTGCAATAGAGCAAGAGGACTTATGGACGACAAACAGAGTGACATACACACGGATTCTGATTTTATTCTCTATCCAACTAATCCTTAAAAACCCTCGTAGCGCCCCCTAAAAAAGGGCAAGACTGGTGGTTTACGGTTAGCTTCCAATGAGAGTTGAGAATCCAAAGGAGGTGTCTCAGTGAAACAGAGAAAAAATGATGTTAAGCGAGGCGGCTGGAGCGCGCACAAACTTAGCGATGAATCGTCTTACGCGATCGATATGAAGCAAAAGCTAAAGCAAGGCGATGTTGACCCTGACGACAATGCGCTGATGACACCGGACGCTAGGACGGTGGCACCGCCAGATACGGCGCGCAGTTCCCATTCCGAAACGAAAGCGCCTCGCAAACAATCGTCAAAAACGCGCCGTGTTCGATGAAATCGTGCGCGAGCTGATTTCGGCGGACTCCAAGCGTCGGAGCGAGCGCGGGTCAGGCAGCCGGTGAAGAGATTACGATCTTTCCAATTAGCAATTCCCCTGATGCGACAGTGTGAGCGAAGATTTGAAAGGAGTGGATTAAATGCCATTGAATGAAACGATCGAAAAACTAGCCGCTTTTGAGCCGACGGATTTGCCGGTCATCAGCCTCTACCTAAACGCTCAAGCCGACCAGCATGGACGCGATAACTTCGATTCATTCGTCCGTAAAGAGTTCAAAACGAAGTCACAAACTTTCGCTTTGCGTTCGCCCGGGCGCTTGAGCTTCGACAAAGACTCCGAGCGCATTAACGCTTACCTCGAAAATCTTCGCCCGTCCGCAAACGGTGTCGCAATTTTTGCTTGTGCGGGTGCCGATGATTTCTTCGAGGCTGTCGAACTCGACGCGCCAATTGATAATCATAGACTTTACGTTTATCACCAGCCACACCTCTACCCGCTCGCACGCCTTAGTGACCAGTATCCGCGGTATGCTGCACTGATAGCTGATACGAACGCGGCGCGTATATACGTTTTTGGGATTGGTGAAAAGCTGCGCGAGGATGTAATTAAGAACCAGAACGTCAACAAAACTCAACTCGGCGGTTGGTCGCAAGCCCGGTACCAACGCCACATCGAAAACTATTATTTGCATCACGCGAAAGAAGTTGCGGATGCGCTCGACAAAGTAGTGCGAGAAGAAGACATCCAGCAGATCATCCTTGCGGGAGATGAGGTCATCTTGCCCGTTCTTCGTGAACAGTTTCCGCCCTATTTGAGAGACAGAGTCATTGACATCTTGCGTCTCGACATCACAACGCCGGAGGATGAAGTTGCGAAAAGAACTCTAGAAGCTCTGCGTGCATATGACGCGAGAACAGACATCGAGCGTGTCGAGCGCTTGATGGATGAATATCGCTCCGGTGGTCTAGGCGTCGTCGGCGTGCATGACACGCTCGCCGCTCTTAGCATCGGGCAGGTTGATGAATTGTACTTGAGCGCGCGGCTTGAAGAGATTCATGCCGGAGCGGAAGAGATGGGCAAACAACTCGTGTTGCACAATGATTTGATGGCGGACAGCGATAATGAGGCGACGCATAAAGTCAAAGTCGCCGATGAACTTGTCACGCGCGCGAAACAAACTGGCGCGCGTGTGACCTTTATCGAAGACGCTGCGTTGTTGAATGACATTGGGGGCATCGGAGCGACGCTGCGTTACACGATTTGAGTGGTCGGTATCGAAGTATGAGGCAATAAATCGCGTTTGGCGATTTCAATACCTTGTAGAGACGTGTGTCCATGGGCCAACCGTACGTGACGCATGTGTTTTCGATCGTCGCGACTCGGATGTTTCAATTCAGGTGTGGCGCGAATTTTATGTCAGGAGTCATCGCTGAACAAAAACAGATGTGAATACTCCTAGCAAAGTAAAGGAGGTCTAACATGGTTCAGTTCGACAAGGAGAATCGCCCACAACCTACGCCACGTGAACAATCATTCATTAACTTACCTGCTTCGCAGACGTGTGCTGCGATAGATGATCCGGCGCGTACTATTCCTGCAATCGAGTTCCGTCATGTCAGATTTTCATATACTGACGACCGCCCGATACTCGATGATGTCAGCTTCCAGGTTATGCGGGGAGAAACCCTGCTTGTTCTAAGCGGCTCGGGCGGCGGCAAATCAACCATTCTCAAACTTGTGATAGGTCTTATCAAACCCGACGCCGGACAGATTCTGATCGAGGGTGACGACATCACAGGTTACGGCGAAAATGAACTTAATCGAGTCCGACGAAAGATCGGGATGCAATTTCAGAACGGCGCTCTTTTCGATTCTCTCACCGTTTATGACAATATCGCCTTCCGCTGTCACGAAAACCGCGTTCCGGAGGAGGATGTTGAGCAGGAAGTGCGTCGCCTCCTGCGCTTTGTCAACTTAGAGGATGCGATTGAGATGATGCCGGCAGAGCTATCGGGCGGGATGAAAATTCGCGTCGGCATCGCGCGCGCACTCGTGGGTCGTCCCCGTATCGTCTTGTTAGATGAGCCAACCGCCGGACTTGATCCGCCGACCGCCCGCACCATCTGTGAACTCGGCGTCAAGATGCGAGATTTGAGAGACGTTTCATCCATCTTCGTCACGCACGGGTTGGAGAACGTCCGCTTTCTCACCTCAACCTACACATGCATTGATGAGAAGGGAGAAGCGGTCTTCATGAAAGAAGAGAATCGCCTGTGTTTGATTAACACGAAGATAATGATGCTTCGAGAAGGTCGTATTAACTTCTACGGCACCGATGAAGAGCTATTCAAGGTAGAAGACCCGTACATCAGGAACTTTTTGCTCGTGGAGTAAATGAGCACCTGAGTTCGGTCAACGCATATGCTCCCGTTTAGCTAAGCTCGTCCGGCAGCCGCTTCTTGCGCACCACCGCAACCGAACATGGCGCATGACTTACGACCGACTGCGCGACGCTGCCCAAAACCAATCGCTTCAAGCCAGTTAAGCCTCGCGAGCCGATGACGACTAAATCCGCGGACCATTCTTCCGCATAATCAATAATTACTGAACGTGGGTCGCCAAAAATCACGGCCGTCTCTACCGCCGGGCCATCTGCCGGCATGGTTTGAGCAACATCCGTGACCACTTGTTTGGCTTGTTTCGTCATCTCTTGTCGCACGAGTTCAAGGGTTTCCGATCCACCGAAGCTAAACCAACCGTCAGGCCACGTCGGGATAATAGCCTCGACAGCCATGAGCACTTTTACGATTGTGTCGGGCGGCCATGAGTGCGAGGCAACTGCCCCGGCAGCATCCGCTGAATATGACGACCCATCTACCGCTAGAAGTATCTTCATGAAGAACCTCGCTTTTGTTTGAGCACGCGAATAACCTCGGCCTAGCGATGCTTAACTGGCATCCATGACATTCATATTTGTCTGAATGAATCTTGTCGCCAGGTCAGCGCCTTTAGCCAATAAAGATTGAAGGATCATGGGATCACCGTGGGTTGCCTCCACTAATAGTCCGACCTACTAAATGGTGAATCCTTCCAACACAGTGGTTGGCGGGGTGAGGACGTTAACCAATTTAGATTAGGCGCGACAGTCCAAAACGATCGCGCCTTCGCTTTGCTTGTATAATCAGAGATCTCAAAGTTCTGCGGCCGTTCCGTTTATCGTTACCAATGCTGTCAGTAGACCTAACTTCTTGCAAGAGGTTAGCGGTTGCGTCGTTGAAATAATGTAGCTTTAGGTCCCTTGACTTGAGCTTTCTCGAGAGGTCGGACCTCCAAAGAAAAGCCTGTCGAGGAACCAATCCCGTACTACCGATTTATTGTTGCCTATTTAGGTAGTGGTTTGTATACTCCGACCGTTACCAGTATAGCGATAGTTGCGGAGCCTTTGCTCACGTCGAAACCGCAACTTTTTAGCCAAGCATCTTCTGAGGCATCAATAAGAACAATTTCGTAGAGTTGTTAGAAGCTCAGGCGAAACTTAGCGATGACCGTCCATCAGAGCTAGCGGCGAGGTTTGGTAAACCTCGACGGCCTCGACGGCTTGTCGGTCAAAATCCAACCGTAAGCTGTTTTCGTATATTTGACGTGCGGAATTCGCAGTCGACGGGTATGGCAGGGCCGTACAGCTTGTACGGTGGGTCCAGACTGCATATGCCCTAGCGCTTTTTAGATAGCCTCAGTTTCGAGGTCTCCCAAGTGCCCCGACGAACCTCGCATTTATTAAGTACGGCTCGCTCCAGCTTTCAACTAGCCTGGATGGTTGCTGTCGAAGTGCCCGACAGGATCCTCAACAGAACACAAAACACCGGTACGGTTGGCTTTCTGGCAGGCATAGGCCACTCGCGCTTATCCAATCGTTCAGTGCTGCCTCATCTTCAAATGTTACGGTTATTGAATTGTGCAACCAAACTACTAATAGTTATTGCGATCCTGAGTTTGAGTTCAACTGTTGCAGTTGAATCTGCTCACTTCAATTTTCCTTCCCACCAAAAACTCGAGAGACCACAGTTGGTTTTACAAACGGGACATGCACTCGGTGTCAACTGTATCGCGTTTGCTCCCAACGCTAGCTGGCTTGTATCCGCAGGCGCAGACAACTCATTGATTCTGTGGCAAACGTCTTCCGGGCGTCAGTTGCGTGCTTTTAGGGGTCACCATAGCAGCATTCGATCTCTCGCGGTAAGTTTCGATGGTCGCTGGATTGCTTCCGGAGGAAATGATGGAGCCGTAAAGATCTGGGATGTAGATTCAGGCCAGGAAGTATTCAGTCT
>DATIBX010000398.1:0-8815 GCA_035457105.1 Pyrinomonadaceae bacterium | reverse complement strand
TCAGACGTTCGTGACCGAGGCAAGGAGCAAACGGTAACTTGCGTTGGGTTATGTAAAAAGTAGCCTCAGCATCACACAGGTATTGATCGTGCAGGTGAGTCACTTCCTTAAAGGATGCGTCACCCATCGCCGCATGATATCGATCGATATTAAGTGTTCCCATTGCGTGCTACAGATATTGGTCAGTCAAATAGTGAGAATCAAAGTGGCTAAAGGTAAGACTAATTCCGATAGTCCTTTTCGACAAGAGCGCCGGCTGCGCGCATCTCTTGAACTGCACGTTCACCGTCGCCCGGGTTTACTTCAACCGGACGCATTGCTTCTTCTATGGCAATTACTTCGAATCCTTCTTTGAGTGCGTCGAGCACAGTATTCTTAACGCAGTAGTCTGTGGCGAGACCGCCAATGACGACGCGCTCAACCTTTTGCGCGCGTAGTTGAGCGGCGAGATCTGTCTCATCGAACGCCGAATACGCATCCTTATCAGCGAGATCTTTGGAAATGACCACAATTCTCGGGTCAGTTCTTAAGTCGGGATGGAACTGGGCTCCTTTTGTGTTCTGTACGCAGTGAATGGGCCATGTTCCGCCATAAGCAGCAAAGTGTGTAGTTTTCGCGGGATGCCAGTCGCGTGTTTGGAAAACGGGTAAACCTCGATCCAGAAAATCGTCGATCAAACGATTCAGTGGTTGGACCACCTCATCTCCATCCTTGACGGCCAGTGTACCGCCGGGACAGAAGTCGTTCTGGACATCGACGACAATTAGCGCCTCTTTTTTTCGGTTCATCATACTGGCCTTATTGTCTCTCCAATCGTGGTCAAAACAAAAGTCGACGGACCAAGAATAATCCACCGACTACACCGATTACACAGATTTGTTGTTAGAAACCTTGATGCCTGCCTTTTCCGAGAAGGAATCCATGCGATCGGCATAATCAGTGGATGATCTTTTATCTCGCTGAGTTTTTACAGTCTCGGAAGTTGGTGGCGCCGCGAGAATGATGCGGTACGATTCACGCTCCTCTCTAGAGATTCGGAATCTGGTGCTAAACTACCCGTCATACTCAAAGAGGGAAGGCTTTATACAAATGTACATGAAGGAAGTCCTACCGGGACCACTGGCGCAAAGTGTCGAAACCGCAATCCAAAAGGCCGACCAGGGGCACGTTCCTAAGAAGATATGGAGTAAAGAATCCTCCCTCTGGAAAAGTGATGAAGCCAGTCAGAAACTGATTGGCAATTCGCTGGGATGGTTGACAGTGCCAGACAAGATGTTGGCCGTCGTCGATGAACTCAACGACTTTTCGGCTGGGATTCGCAGTCAAGGCTTTCAAACCGTCATGGTTTGCGGGATGGGTGGTTCGTCTCTTTGTCCTGAGATGTTGGCTCGAACGTTCGGCAGGCAGGAAGGCTATCCTGAATTGCTAGTGCTGGATTCAACCGATCCTGACGTTATTGCGGATCTCGCCTCCCGAGTCGACATTCAGCATTGTCTATTTGTGATCGCTTCGAAATCCGGCAGCACAACTGAACCGAATGTCTTCTATAAGTTTTGGTACGACCGACTCTCAAAAGTGAGTCAGAATCCAGGCGATAACTTTGTTGCTATCACTGATCCGGGATCACCGATGGTGGATGTTGCGACCGAACTTAACTTCAAAAACATCTTCCTAAATCAATCCGATATTGGTGGCAGGTATTCGGCCCTTTCTTATTTTGGAATGGTGCCTGCCGCGTTAATGGGAATTGAAGTCAAGCGATTTCTCGAAAAAGCTAAGACGGCTGAACAGCAGTGCGCCGCTGTGATGCCAGCAGCCAGCAATCCAGGGCTCAGACTGGGTCTGGTATTGGGTGAGAGTGCCCGGATTGGTCGCGATAAACTTACTCTTGTTTTGGACGATGAAATTGCCGCTCTTGGACTCTGGATTGAACAATTAATTGCAGAAAGCACAGGCAAGGAAGGGAAAGGCATTCTACCTGTTACGGGCGAGCCACTTGGAACTCCAGATTCTTATGGGACCGATCGATTGTTTGTTTCGATTTCATTGGGTGAGGGGAGCGAGTCGCATCGTGGCCGTCTCGAAAAATTAGCGGCTGCCGGACATCCAGTGGTCTACCGGCAGTTGTCTGACCTTTATGATCTAGGTGCTGAGTTTTTTACGTGGGAGTTTGCCACGGCTTGTGCCGGCTGGTCGATTGGCATCAATCCGTTCGATCAACCAAACGTTCAGGAGTCTAAGGACGCTACCAAACAGCTACTCCAGGTTTTTAAGGAGCAGGGGCAACTTCCGCAGCAAAAGAAACTCGTGGCCGATCAATCGTTGACTATCTATGTTGAAGACCTTTCCGCAACCACGCTTCCCAGCGGTTCGGTATCGCAGGCAATCAGCTCCTTACTCCAGTCAGTGAGACCAAATGACTACATTGCCTTTCTTGTTTACCTCGAAGAGACAAGTAAGATCAGCGAGAACCTCGCAGCTATTCGAACTGATCTTCTTGCCGTTACAAAGTGCGCTACCACCATCGGTTTTGGCCCGCGTTTCCTACACTCGACCGGACAATTGCATAAAGGGGGTCCAGCTACTGGAGTCTTCTTCCAGCTGACAGGTGAAGACAAAGTAGATTTTCCCGTTCCAGGTGAGCCCTACAGCTTGAGTGTCCTGAAACAGGCGCAGGCGTTAGGGGATTTCCAGTCTCTTGCCAAACGCGGCCGGCGGGCGATACGAGTGGATCTTGGCAACAACGTAGACGCCGGACTTGCGCACCTTCGCGAAGAGATTCGCCGAGCGCTGTCGGAACTGCCAGTTCAGAACTTATCCGAGGCCCAATCGATTTCGTAATTCATAGAAATCTTCAAAGTTTCCAATCCCAATTGGGGCATCCCAACTGAGAAATACGGCAACTCAGTCATCATGAACGACTGAGAGCCATGCAGTTGTGCGCCAAGTGCGCATAACTCTCATACATTTGTGGAAACAGAGATGTAATGGTCCTCTGATAGGTTTAAAGACATCCCCCACGACGTAACTTCAGGCATGCGAGTTGCCGCTGGTTCTTACTACTCGTACCCCTGAAACCTGCCCTTTTGGAGGAGGAATCGTCGCGATGAAGTTCCTGGAGCAATTCTTTAAGCACGATCTAGCTATAGATCTGGGTACAGTCAACACCTTAATTTACGACCCCGATCGGGGCGTCGTTCTCAACCAACCTTCGGTAGTTGCTATCGATAGATACGATGGCGAGGTTCTGGCCGTTGGGCATCAAGCATTAAAACTCTTGGGACGGGAGCCTCGGGGTATTGAGGTTCATCGTCCCATCAGAGGCGGTACTATCTTCAATTTTGAAGTAACCCAAAAGATGTTACGCACGTTCATTAGTAGCGTCACTGATGGGTACAGAAGGGGACACTTTGTCGTCGGTGTCCCAGGTTCGGCCACAAACGTCGAGCAGCGTTCAGTTCGTGACGCAGCCAAAGATGCAGGTGGAAGTCGGATCGATCTGGTCGATGAAGGCCTCGCTGCTGGTTTGGGCGCAGGCGTAAGTTTTGACGATGAGCGAGCGCACCTGGTCGTAGATATTGGGGGTGGAACTTCCAATATCGCCATCATCGCCTCAGGCGGCGTGGTATCGTCCGTTAGCCTGACCGCAGCTGGAAATGCAATGGACGAAAGTATCCGGGACTACATTCGCGCAAACTACTTCCTGCACATTGGCGAGTACACTGCTGAGACCATCAAAAAGGATCTGGGGACGCTCGTTAGTGAAGATGTACCTCAGGACGAGCGGCGTTTGGAAGTTGTCGGTAAACATCTTACCGATGGCACTGCCTGTGCGGTCCAAGTATCTACAAATGACGTGCGGCTGGCGTTGGAACCAGTGTTGGCGGAAATCGTAACGGGAGTGAGACGCGTTATCGAAGAAGCGCAACCGGAAGCCGTCGCCGATATTTATTACTCGGGCGTAATCCTTTCGGGTGGTGGCTCGCTGTTAAAAGGGCTGAAAGAACGACTGCAGCAGGAGTTGGGACTACGGGTGACAATGCCCGAGGATCCAATGACCACCGTTGTAATGGGAGCAGGTGCACTGATGGCGCAACCAGAAATGTTATATCGATGCGCTATACGCCAAAATCTGCCAGTCTGGCAATCATCTGAAGAGTTGGTAGCTACCTGGTAAGTGTTCCCTAGTTAGAACGGCACGTGGGGGGGCGCAAACGGACTAATTGAAATTGAAGCGCGTTAGACTCTGGCGACGTTCGATCTTCAACGAATTCGCCAGACTCTAACGCGCTTCAAACGTCTAAACACTCTTGTTGGACCACTTGAGATCGAGAGCTCGAACCATGATGAGGAAGAGCAACTCGGGTAGTTAACACCTCACGTAGCCAAGCAGCCAAAACACGATTATAAAAATTAGAATCATCGAGAGACATCCACCACCAAACTTATAGGCTGCCGCTCCCGCTAATATGCCCCGCAATGGTCCTTGCATCTTTCGCCTCCTGCAAAATCCAATTCATTCGCACCAAATTCGAACAAAGAAAAAGCTTTGCTAGCCTCTCGGCAAACAGAATGCCAAGCCTGAAAGGCGGAGAGCTTACTTAGGTGCTGTGCGCTTAAGAAATTTGAGCAGGGCTCGTTCCGACTTGTGGAAGCTACGTCCTCGGAAAGATGTTAGGTCGCCGAGGTCATTGAAATAATTATCGATCACCTTTCCTTGTTCAAACGCGTGGAGAATCTCAGGTGACACGTAGGAGCTCCGGCAGACTGCGGGAGTATTACCTAGTGCCTCCGACGTCTCTTTAATCGCAGCTACAATCTTCTTTTTGATCGTCCTTGGGTTTTTGTCTTCGTCCAAGCCTTCGCGAGCAAGTGCCGAAGCACATACGAGAGTGCCGGCCCATGTTCTGAAGTCTTTCGCGCTAAACTTTTCGCCCATCACTTCTTTTATGTAGGAATTGATTTGTCTTCCGGTAACCTTGGTTAATTGACCGTCACCATTACGATATTTGAACACATTGTGACCGGGCTCTTTAAGAAGCGCCCGGATGACCTTCGCTACTTGTCGGTCTTCCAGCTTACGTTGTTGTTGCACGCCGGATTTGCCGGGAAAATCAAATTCGACCGTACCGCCTTTTACCTGAACATGCTTTTTTCTGAGCGTTGCAATCCCATAACTGCCGTTTTCACTCGCATAAACCTGACTCCCAGGGCGCAAGAAACAAGTCGATAAAATCCTTAAAATGCAGGCTAGCACACGATCGCGTCCGAGCTCACCCTGTCGTAAATGGCGTGAGATGGTCGTTCTCATTGCTGGAAGTGTTTGAGCAAACTTCGTTAATCGTTTGAACTTTCTTGATTCCTGAGCGCGCGTGTGACTGGGATGATAAAGGTATTGCCATCGTCCCGCGGCGTCTTTTCCAATCACTTGGACTCGTCCGTTAGCCCCCGGATTAATTGCCACGTCTTTCCATGCGGGAGGTATTTTTAAACTGTCTATTCGTTCCAAATCAGCTTTCGTAACTCGTCCCCCAGCTGCCGATCGATAACGAAACCCCCTCTGTGGTGAGCCAAGCCGTCGAATTCCAATTGTCTGGAGTCGTTCAATCTTTGTCATGAAACAATTCTGCTTCTTTGAATGTGTGGAACGGAAGTTGTTTGAAGGGGCAGCATCACGTTAGTTATCAGGAAAAGGGAGACACAGATTGAAGCGCATCAAGAGAGAAGTGAACGGACCAACGAAGACCTTCGACAAAAAATGTCCTGTCGTCTGCAGCTCGTGTCGAATGACGATCAGGACGAGCACGAGTGGCCCAGTCGAAAGGATGTGCTTGATCTGCCATGCCCGGATGCTGAACGACTACTTTCGACGAGTTGGCGGCGCGAGCATCCAAACTCGTCGCCGCCAATAGCGTCGGGATTGTTGTTGAGAAGCTATCGTTTCTGGTCACCTCGATCCCCTTGTCCAGATGGAACCTTAGTCTTGGCGCTTTGCTTTCTATCCTGCGCAATTGATTTCCCCACGTCGGTAACTTCGTGAAACTCCCCCTGCTCATTTCGTCGAACAAAACGTTTGTCCTTGCCTGTATCGATGAGTTCGCGATGGCTCTTACTATTTTTATTGGCCATTCATAACCTCCTCATTGTGTAGTCTTCCTGTACATGTGCTTGCCGCGTTTGCTTACATTCTGAGCACAAAAGAGGCTCTGATCCCCTCTTTCTCCTAAGCCTTCGCAAAATAAATGCCACTTAATTAAGGATAGCCACGAATACGACTGTCTGGTGAGGTGTCGGCGCGATATTTGCTGAGAAAGGGCAGGCAAGTGAAGCGGGGTGCACTTAGTTACCCCAGATTGAGTCTGTTTTTAATGAGTAACTGAATATTGATTTTAAACTCAAATCTGATTAGGGAGGGACCTTATGTCTGACGATAGCGGAGGAGCAGGTAGCACTGGAGTCGTCGCCATACTCGTAATCTTTGTGATCATAGTCGTGGCGGCATTATTTGTATTTGGCGGTCGTATGCTAAACGGAAATAAGAAGGTCGACATCAATATACAGACCCCTTCGAAGTGATGTATGACCCAAAATCTCAACTGCTTAAAACTCATGACGGGTCGTTCAAGGGCCCGTCAAGTCTATTTCTATGTAATTGTTTTGTATGTTTCGTCTTAACGACGCCTTTCTGCCTACCCCTTTGCTATAGTGGCACCATAATGAAGAGCGGCACTATTGTATTATTCTAATCATTCCTGCCATTTTCATTTCCACTCCTTTCCCAATAAATGTAGTCCTTTCACGGTTTAGCCGTGTTGATTGGTCGGAAACAAAATGAAGATCCTTCTCTATAATCCGGATAACGGAATTACGCGCAACTTCATGCCTCACCTGTGGATGTTCCTTTTGCAAGCCCTAACGCCTCCAAATCATGAGGTGTTGCTTGTGGATGGAAATGCCAAAGCGATGACTGACCAAGAGCTTGTTGAGTTCATACATCGAGAAAAGGTTGGCCTGGTCGGGATTGGCGCAATGACGAGGATGATCGCTAAGGCCTATCGAGTGGCTGACACCATCCGTCAAGCTGGAATTCCCGTTGTGATGGGTGGCCCGCACGTCACGGAAGTTCCAGATGAAGCGCTTGGACGCAATGGCAGTGGCCCACGACACGCTGACGCCGTGGCTTTGGGCGAAGCAGACGAAACCTGGCCACAAATAGTTGAGGATGCCGCGAACGGAACTCTAAAAGAAGTTTACAAACCGGCCATCGATAAAAAAGGCCTGGACGTCAAGCCAAGTCTGCAGCCTTACCCGATCATACCCTGGGACAAGTTGGATCTGACTCAGTTTAGTCTTATTCCGCGAGCGCTGAATCCGATTATGTCGAAGGTGGGGAGCGGTTGGGGGTCGTTTCATGTAGTGCCAGTTGAAACTGGTCGCGGTTGTCCTTACGGTTGTGAGTTCTGCACCGTGACGGGTTTCTTTGGAGATGCGATTCGGTTTCGCTCAAACCAAAGTGTGATTGACGAACTCTTGCGACTGAAAGCCCGAGCCCATGAACAGCTTGGGCAAATCGCTGTATTTTTTATCGACGACAATCTCGCGATTAACATGAAGCGAACGAAATCTTTGTTACGTGAGATCATCGCTGCAAAAGCTCAGCTGCCGTGGGTAGCGCAAATTAGTGCCAATCTTCTTCGTGATGAAGAGCTCATTGATCTGATTGCTGAATCAGGAGGGAAATGGATTTTCATCGGGATGGAGTCGATAGACCCGGCCAACATGGTTGATGTTAATAAGAATTTCAGTAAGCCGGAAGAGTACCGCGGTGTTCTTGAGCGGCTTGCTCAGAGGAATATTTATGGCATCACGTCGTTTATCTTTGGCATGGATAACGACACCGTGGGAGTTGCCCAACGCACTCTGAACGAACTCGGAACCTGGCCGCCAGGCTTGCCGGTGTTTGGTCAACTTACTCCGTTTCCTGCGACCCCCCTCTATGAAAGACTAGAAAAGGCTGGAAGATTGGCTCGACCAAAGCATTGGTTGGACTTTGAACCATTTGTGATGGCCCATGATCCGCTGCACATGACGATTGAAGAAGCCCGGGTAGAAACTATGTATGCCTGGTCATCATCATACAGTCCAGAACGGAATGCTGCAGCAGTGAAGGCGTTGCGGGATGCTCCTCTTCAGTACCAAATAAGTCACTTTGTCGCGCGACTCTTTTTTAGGGGAATCTATTTTCCCCAGTTAGGCGTTCGTGCATGGCTGAGGGTCATCAACCAAAATCGGACGACTATCTTGAGGCTGGTGCGGGCTTCGATTAAGGCAAGCTTAAAACCGCGACGCTCACAAGGAAGCACAGGCGAAGGTATTGAACTGCAAACTATGCAGACCCAGGTTCGAGATAAACCATCTCAGGAGCCTGCATAGTTCTTAATAGGTTTAGTTCAGGTGGCGAACGGTAATCAATATTGCCGCGAACCAGGTAACGCGACTTCACCTGAGCAGAATTAAACTGCTCTGCGACCAGTCACCAGGTTGATCACTAGCACAATCGCGGCCACTACTAGTAGCAAGTGAATCAATCCCCCGCCAACGTGCGAGAGCATTCCAATCAGCCACAGCACCAACAAGATCACTAGAATTGTCCACAACATATAACCAGTCTCCTTTAGCTTAACGCGTATGAACGTTGATACAGCCGTTGAGAGCAACGGACATGCCAGCGACTTAGGGGATGTCTTGTGGCGTTAATTCTAGACGATTTCCAGCCTGGTAACTAGTTTTCCTGCGTAACAGTGAACGGAATCTG
>DATIBX010000397.1:0-5241 GCA_035457105.1 Pyrinomonadaceae bacterium | reverse complement strand
CCTCATAGTCCGGGACGCGAACGGCGACGTGGTTTCCCTTCATTGAAGCGAAAGGGCTTGCGAAATTTGTTGGCGGAAGTGCTGATAATGGCACTGGAAAGTCTCCTTTTACGTTCGACAGATGCGACTACAAGTTGAACTTAGGTGTGTCTATGTTCGAAAGCGTTCCAACTTTTCCATTAAGAGATCGAGATCGAGTGGTTTGGTGAGATGTGCGGTGAAGCCTTCTTCCTTGGTCCGTTCTATATCTTCCAGACGTCCGAAGCCCGTCAACGCAAAAACAGGTACCTCCTGTTTACCGGGAAGCTTCCTCAACGACCTCAGGAATGTAAAACCATCCATTATCGGCATTGAAATATCAGACAGAATTACATCGAACTCAGCTGTTGCGGCTTGCTCGAGCGCTTCAGCTCCACTCTTGGCGGTGGTCACGTTTGCGTCGTAACTCTCAAGGAACATACCGAGCATGTCGAGAGTATCTTCTGAGTCGTCCACGACGAGGATACGCAAACCGTGTAGACCCTCGGGCTGAGTCGTTTTTGGTCCTGCGATTGCGGATTGTTGATCCCAACTAAGCGGCAGACTGACCACGAAGCACGCTCCCTTGCCAACTCCCTCTGAAAGAGCTTCAACCGAACCACCGTGCAGTCTAACCAACTGGCTGACCAGAGCCAGCCCGATACCCATTCCAGAATGTTGCCGGTTTGTCCCAGCATCCGCCTGACGAAACATTTCAAAGACATGAGGTAAGAAGTCAGATTCAATGCCTTTTCCAGAATCTTTGAAACTGATGACCCCGGTGTTGTTACTTTGTTTGAGCGATACAGTGATAACACCACCCGGTGGAGTGAATTTGACTGCATTGTTGAGTAGATTCCAGGTAACCTGTTGCAATCGCAATGCGTCGCCCAACACGAACAACTTCTGATCCTCAAAGTCCAAAAAGACAGATATGTTTTTCGCGTCGGCTTCGGCTTTGATCGTATCGACTGCATTCTCAATCATGGTGGCTAGCCAGACGGTCTCAAGGTTGAGCGATATCTTGCCCATCTGTAGACGCGATAGATCGAGCAAGTCATTTATTAGCTGTGCTTGAGCCTGGGCATTTTTCCGGAGTACGTTGCCAATCTGGGTTAGCTGCGGAGACTTTTCAATTTCTGGCGAGCGCAGGAGCAGTTCCGAATAGCCAAGAACGACGTTGAGTGGATTGCGCAGCTCATGAGATAGCGTGGCTAAAAACTCGTCTTTTAGTTTATTGGCAGTCTCAGCCGCATCGCGCGCTTTATGTTCGCTCAGAAGGAGGCGTTTAAGCTCTTCGTCAGCCCACTTTCGATCAGTGATGTCAAATGAGACCCCAACGTGACCCAGGAATGATCCGTTGTCTGCAAACAACGGTTGCGCAAAAGACTCTATCCAGCGCCACAATTGGTCGGCGTTCTTGGCGCGCACTACGTGATGGAATGCCTGGCGTGATCGGCCGGCTTCAAGAAACGCCTCCACGTACTTGTCGACATCGTCTTCGTGAAGTAGTAATTGCCAGCCAGTGCCCTCGAGTTGATCCAGAGACTTACCAGAGAAGTCGAGATATTGTTGATTCACGTAGCGACAATTGCCTTCGGGATCGACAAACCAGATCAGTGCTGGAGCTGTTTCGCTTAAAATTCTAAATTTCGCTTCAGATTCACTAAGCGCGGCATCGACTCGAATGCGCTCCATGGCGGTCCAGGTTCGTTCCGCAATAGTTTCGAGGAGTAAGACCTCTTCGTCTGACCAGGCGCGGGGACGATTATCACTGGCCCAAAGGGAAGCGACCCATCGACCTTCCCGCATCAATGGAATTGCAATGTAAGCTCGCTCGCCATTTTGCTCATAGCCTCGTTCGTAATCGGCAGCGGTCCGTGGATCGGTGGCAGCGTCAAAATTCACTACCGTTTTACCCTGCTGCATTTCATTGGAAGTGATACTGCTGTAGTCGGAAATTTTATGAGCGCCGGCTACTGACTCCACCCCATCACAATAGTCATCGAGGACCATCTCCAGGTCGTGGTCCAGGTCTGTCTGGTTAAACAAACAGCGACGAACATTCAAATGCTGACCGACGGTCTTTGCTACTGCGGCCGATAATTCGTTCACATCGAGATTTGTACGGATGAGTTCGCTTACTTCGTTGAGGAGTTGTAGGCGAGCTTCGGCCTGTTTACGCGCCGTTATGTCTTGCGCAAAGACAGCCACGCCACCATCCGGACTGGGCAAATATCGCATTGAGTGCCACCTGGAACCAGATGCCTCTTCAAACTCGAGCGGAGTGCGTTCAGCCAGGCACTGCAGTAACGATAGACCGAACCGGGCGTCCCGCGAATCAGGAAAGACCTCGAAGACGTGTTTGCCGATTACATTTGCATCCTGGTTTGGTTGTAGCCAGTTTACTTTGCCGCGTGGATTGACATAGGTAATCCGCGCGTTTACATCGATGGCCATGAAAGCATCATTCAATGAGTCGAGCAGATCGATCACTCTTTGCTCGCCTTCCCGACGCAGTTGGGCCAGGGCCAGCTGCGACTGCACCCGAACGAGTAATTCACGCGCGCTGAAAGGTTTCATCAGATAGTCGTCCGCGCCTGCGCTCAGACCTTCGACGCGAGCTTCTTCTCCGGCTCGAGCCGAAAGCATTATCACCGGCAAAGTTCGGCTTCGCAGATCAGCTCGTATCTCACTCAGCAACTCGAAACCATTGAGCAGTGGCATCATGACGTCGGTGAGGACCAGGTCGGGTTGATTGGACTGAATAAAGTCGAGTGCCGCGCGGCCATTGCCGACTGTCTCGACCTGATAATCAGTAGATAGTAGCCGCCTCAAGTAGTTGCGCATGTCGGCGTTATCGTCAACGACCAATATCACTGGTTTGGTCAAATTGTCGCGCCGGGTGTTTTTAGAGTCCGGTTTTGTTGAAAGGTAAAGGTCATCCAAAGGTTCAGCATTGAATTGAAACGTGCCCTCAGTTGGCGTGGTGGAGTCGGGTAGCGAACGCAGCGCTTCTTCCAGAAAAGGAGCTGCGCCGAGGGCCGTGGACTCCAGCGTCCGATCTCCACGAATATTTTGAGCCGGCAGATGACTTGTACCGCGGAGAATCGTCACCGTGAAGATTGATCCTTTTCCCACCTCACTCGAAACGGTTGCGGTTCCGCCATGCAGACGGGCCAATTCCTGCACGAGAGCAAGGCCGATTCCCGTTCCTTCATAAGTTCTGGCACGTACGCCGCGAACGCGATGGAAGCGGTCAAAAACTTTGGGAAGTTCGACTGTGTCGATACCTACGCCCGTGTCTTTTACGACTAGTGAAACGCGATCCTTTTCCCAGGTCAGCCCAACTCTAATCTCTCCTTCAAAAGTAAACTTGAAGGCGTTGCTCAAGAGATTGAGGACGATCTTTTCCCACATCTCTCGATCGACAAAAACAGGTTCGCTGCCCGGAGGACAATCAACTGTCAAACTAAGACCTGCTTTTTCTGTAGCCGAACGAAATACGCTGGCGAGTTCGGCGGTGAAGGTAGCGAGGTCCGTGGGCTCATAGCTCGCGTCTATTCGTCCTGACTCGATTCTCGAAAAATCGAGAAGAGTATTAACCAGTCGCAGCAGTCGCAGGCTATTGCGATGAACGATCTGCAGGTTGTCTCGGTCGGGATTGACGCGCAGTTCGTCTTCGAGAGGTCCAAGCATCAGTGTCAACGGCGTCCGAAACTCATGACTGACATTGCTGAAGAAAGCAGTCTTGGCGCGATCTAACTCTTCGAGAAACTCGGCCCGTTTCTTTTCTTCTTCGTAAGCACGGGCATTGGCGATGGCGGTGGCGATCTGGGTGCGCGTCAGTTCGTAGAAGTCGCGATAAAATTGGTCGAACTTGAGCCGCGCACTGACCCCGGCGATCATGAACCCGGCAGGTTCGTTTTGTTTGTTTGAGTTGATCGGGACGACAACAGCAGTTGAAGGCGGATCGGACCATGGACCAGTGGGGACTTTTCCAAAGCGATCTTGCAGATTATGAACGACCCGCATCGACCTGGTTTCGAGTGCCTCACTTATTGGCCATCCATCTGAGAATGCCGTTTGGTCGAGACTAATTGGACAGATCTCGTCACCTGGATTTACTCCGGCTGAACCTGACAGGGTCGCGACGCTGCGGTCTCGGTCGAGCAGGTAGAGCATTAAGAAAGGCAGATCTTTGTCGTGTAATGCCAACGACTTCGCAGCGTTCGCGCATGCTGCTTCCGCAGTCTTTGCGTCATTGATGGTGGCGGCCAGATCTCTTAGGGCGATGATCCGGCGCTGCCCTACTACCTTTTCAGTAATTTCGTGGACGGTGGCAAGCACTCCGCCAATGCCACTCTTTTCCGTCTCGTCCGGAACAGGACTGTAAGCGATCGTAAAATGGGTTTCTTCGATGAATCCGTGGCGATTAATTTCCAGGAGAATGTCGTCGTTCCAGGTTGCTGGTCCACCGAAAAACGGCCGGTCGATCAGGGGTTTCAGGATGTGCCAAATTTCCGACCAACACTCGGCTCCGGGTCGGCCAAAGGCTCGGTCAGGGTGTTTATCGCCGGGTATCGGAATATAAGGGTCGTTATAAAGCTGGATGTAGTCAGGGCCCCACCACAGGAGTTGAGGAAATCGGCTGGCCAAGATCACCTGAAGAGTCGTGCGCAGTGCTTGAGACCAGCTTGAGATGGGACCTAAAGGAGTGCCGGCCCAGTCGAACTCACGAATTCGGGAACTCATCTGATCGGTGGCAGGAAATAGCTTGGCACCGAGCGACAAAGTTTCGGGCGTTAATAGACTCATAGAGACGGCCGTTAAATCCCCTTTTTGGCCCAAAATCTCGAAGCCGGGCCCTCGTCTTAACAGAGTTGACGCAGCTTAAACAGTGCGCAATAGCGCCAATGGGGGAACCGACTCTACCACAGCATGGGAAGGGGAAACGGGGAACGTCTGACAATCACAAACACGCCGCAGTTCTAGTTTGGTGTTTGGAAATAATTAACGACGCGAAATGCGCTTAGTGAGAGAAGATTATCACAGTTAGGGGCGTGAGATGAAAGCCTTTGGCCTTCCCGTAGTGTCCTAATCTGAACCTTCTCTGTGCAGCCTCTGTGCTCTCGGTGTCTCTGTGGTGAAAGGTTTTCTTGGAACCCTTGCCCACCACGGAGACTCAGAGAGCACAAAGGTTGCACAGACAGGGTTTAGATT
>DATIBX010000396.1:0-6056 GCA_035457105.1 Pyrinomonadaceae bacterium | reverse complement strand
ACCGAAGACTCCCCCAGAACACGGGAAACATCTGGCCACATCCACAAGGACATTGCCGCGTTTCGGAGCTAACGTCTCGAATGCCTTCAAATTGTCGCGTGCTGTTTTCCATCAGGCCCCGTACTGGATCTTAGTTTAAGGCGCCGCACGCGACAACTTTAAACATCGACAGAGCAACATCCGCACCATTTACTACATTCTGTAAGACGCTCGGACTAAATATCAAAATTGCCCACAGTAAAGCCAGAGATGAAGAGCTACTTTTCAAGTACGATTTCACCGCAAGGAAAAAGACAGTTCAGCCAGAAAATATTCTGGTAGGCACTATTGCCAAGTAAACAAACGGAACTGCTAAAAACACAGCGCCGGGGAGTGGCGCGATTGGATTATCAAGATATGTCTTTGGGTAATATGGGTACCGCCCGTGAATCAACTCAGTCGCGGCGATATTGAGTGCATCATCCTGATCACTACCCCCACCAACAAGTCCAGCCTGAGCTATTGGATACAAAATTGAAAATACTAAGACGACGCCGAGAAATGTTAACAGGGCAAGGAAGAGAGCTCGTCTCTCTGTTACGAAACATATGAATCTTGGGAGAATCAATTTATGACCTAGTTGAAGCAGGCAGAAGCCGATGAATATATAGGCAGCAACGGCTTTAGAACCAAAATATTTTTGGATTGTGTCAGTTGAGGGAATCAATAGACATAGAGCAAAAGCGATGAGTGATCCAGAGGGTCGAAAAATGCTCTTGTTCATAAAGAATCAGCGGCAATGAGATCACGAACCTTGAGGGCGCTTATCAATCTGTTTCCGGCCCATACCTCTTCAGCAGGCAAGCGTGAGACTTTTTTCCCGTTCGGGATCATTTTGAGCTAATACCCAACCAAACAGCGATAGATCTTTTCACTCTTCCTGGCACCGAAGGTGTCTTAGAAGGTAGCCAGGGGTGAAGCATGAGCGGCAGCGAGTGCGAACCCCTGGATCTATTCGTGAGCGAAACGATAGCTCTGGAAGAGCGACAGAAAATTGGACCGTTAGCTGCCGAAGTCTCGATGCGTTCGGCGACTGGACCACTAAAGCAGTCGTAGATTCTGCCACCCTTTCAGGGTTTCTCGTACCCACCACCTCTATTCCAGTGGTTCCGCCCTTCGCTGAGCTACGTGCTCCACCACTGGCTACCTTCTGATGCACCTTCGGTGCTATCGGGAGCACCGGAACGATGCGCTTGAGCGGCTAAGCAATTTATTTGAGACACAACAAGGATGGCAGGAAGAAGAGATGCCAGCAAGATGACTTCATTGCTGCCAATAATCTTTACATCGCGACCTTCAAGCCATGCCGCGCACCAACTTCTGTGAGCTGTGCCAAGTCGGGATTTACCGGTGCCACTTCTCGCGCAATGTCGGTGAACATTTCCGAAGCGCCCAGCCGCGACGTCAGGGAGAGCATTTCGCCGCCGCCCGCACCGAAGCGAAACCAATGCACTGTGCCGGCAGGAAGGTGAACAAGTGTACCGGGCAACGCAGTCATCGATTCAGAACCGATTCCAAAATCGATCTGCCCCTTGAAGACAAAGAACGATTCATCCCAGGGATGACTGTGCGGCGGAGGGCCACTGCCTTCTGGGCCACGCTGAAGAAAAACTTCATAGCTTTCGGTCGCTTCGCCCGATGCGAGCACGGTGACGTGTTCACCAACAATGTTGAGTGTCGGCGCGTATTTCTCCGGTGTGACGACGAACGGTTTCACTGCCATCTAAAGTCTCCTTTCAGTTGCAAGTGTTGCAAGTATACGCTCATTCGTGATCGTGTGACTTCCCGATTTTTGCACTCTATTTCAGTTCATCGCACGCCGCTAACAAACGCTGACAGGTTGTTGGACGCAGGTCAGAGTTGAGCGTCCGCCACGCGCTTCAGACATTCGGAATAAGAGTTCAGGAAGTCGTCCCTGAGTTCTCGATACTGCTTAATATCTTCATATCTACGGTTATTGTGAAAGACCGACTTTGATTGGTTAAGAAAATAGACCGTGACGACCAGATGGGCCGGATCGTAAAAGAGAAGGTGAACTCCTACCTGGTCGCCAACGTCAATCTTGTCGCGGTCGATGCCATAATGCTCGGAGCCGTTGAGCATAATCTTGTCGGCAAAGATCATCGGGTGGGCTTCTTTGATCGCTGAATAGTGTTTGAGTTGATTAACGAGGACTTCTTTATCCGCGGCATAACTATCGGGAGCTGATTGTTCAATCTTCACATTCGCAAAGTAATACATTAGGTCGGGGTACGCGAACATTACGCGGTAGCCATCAACAACGGAGACTTTTTGCTTGCCACTGTCTGTTGTTACCTCGCGATAGTTGTCCTTGGCAGTCCTGCGAGTAACTTCTTTGATTTTTAGGTCGCCGGTAACTTTACAGGTGGTGTAAGACTTTAGCGGATCCGTACTAGTAGACTGAGCTCGAACTATTAATGCCGAAGATACGAGCACGGCGACCGCGACGATCGCTAACCGTGAGCGGTATATTATATTTCGCTTCATCATATTCACAGGTTCCCAATCTTTCTGAAGCGATCTTACGCAGCTACTTCTGATCGGACAGCGCAGCGTCTCGCAACAAATCCTCCGGGCAATCCTTGCGTCGTAAAATGTGGGCCATCATCGAACCTCCCATCTCGGCGTCGGGATCACCAGCGCCAAGCTGATAAAGGCGTCTTGCAATAGACGAATCAAGCGACATCCGCAACTGCATGAAATCGAGAAACGCACGCCAACGATAATGCTCAGAATTCCGCGCTTGTTGGCAGTAGCGTTCGTTTCGACGGAATGTGTGAGTTGAAACCATCGAATCCAGAGGTCGAAGAGGCAAATGATTTTTCAACCGATTGCGCTTCTCGCAGACTCGACACGACGCTGTATTTCACATGCACATTCGACATGAGCATCAGTTCGCCGTCAAGGTCGTCCTGCGGCAATATGACGTAGCAGCAAAGTCGCGATCGAAACAAGCAGAAACCATGCAAACAAACGCCGAACTTTCGCTGGCGACCGAGTTCATACGAGTCTGCAGCAAGCCGAAGGTTCTCCGGCGCGATAGGTGTCCTTATCAGAATGCGATCGCGGTCAAAGAGTACATCTTCACGAAAAAGCCACGTGAGTTCACAACGCAAACCTTCGTGAGCCAAGAACTGGCGAAAGTTATTAACCGCTTGGTCAAAAGAGGTCTCGGCGATAAGTAGTCCGGGTTCCACAATCCTTTACCGTAAGTTTCGCTCCAAGCTCCTGTTACGCTTCGCGCCGATTATCAATGCGTGAGCGGGCGGCCCTCCCCAAGATCTTTAACATCCTGAACCTAGGCCCTACTCGTTGCGGAGCTGAAAGAAGGCAAGGATGTACCCGTCGGCATCGGTGATCTCAAAGCCCCATAGCCCGTCGTCTATGAAAGACAACTTTTTTACGAACGATGCACCGCGCTGGCTTAATTCGTCGAAAAGCGCATCGGGATCCAGAGTGTAAATGTACGCATCCCAACGGGCCCATTCGTGCCGGGTGTGGTTTGGCTGTGGGAGCACATCGGGCAGGATCGCCTTGAGCATGATGCCGATACCATCGCGGCTTACTCCGGCGTAGAACGGGTCGTCGGCTGGACCCTGGAAGTCGAGCTGAAAGCCGAGGCGCTCGATGTAGTAAGAGATCGAAACCTGCAGGTCCTTCACGATGAAAAACGGGCGGATGGACGCGAGATTTTTATTTGTCTCTTCGTCCTTTGCGTGGTTCGCAACAACTGTCGAGCTCGTGCTCATGTTGACCTCCATCGGTTGCTTCAGGCGGCAACGATTATTATTTCAAACTTGAGGGGAAGCTGAACAGCCAACCTTCACGAATTTGTTGACCGATTGAGCCCCATGTTTCCACGTCACCTCCCGCTTGTTGTAGGGGCGTCACTCCGTGGGCGCCCCATGTTTCCACGTCAGGTCCCGATTGTTGTAGGGGCGTCACTCCGTGGGCGCCCCATATTTCCACGTCAGGTCCCGCTTGTTGTAGGGGCGTCACTCCGTGGGCGCCCCATATTTCTACGCCATGTCCGATTGGTGAGAGGCGGCGTCATTCCGAGGGCTCCTTGTTTCCACGCCATGTCCGATTGGTGAGAGGGGGCGCCCACGGAGTGGCGCCCCTACAGAGTCCGCTCCAAGCAAGCTTGTTGTTGCGGCGTTTTAGGGGCAGCCAAGATTGACATCGAATTCGTTTCGGATTTGTTTGCAAACATCGAACGCCTTTTTGCCGTCAACACTGGTGGTCGAGTCGTTATAGTAGGCCATTGTATGGAGCGAGCCGTTTTTCATTTCGATAATGAGTTCCTCACCATCGGGATAAGGCACGTAGCGTTTGTCCAAAGCAAGTTCAATAGAAGATCCGATGCCGTGTTCTTTTAAGTACGAGAAGAAGCTATCCCAGCCCGAGTGCGGTGCATTCAGGGGCGTATCGGCGTAAACAGGATTTCCATTGCGAAAAACAGCTTTAGTTTGATTTGCTTTCGGCGCGACGAAAGAAGCCCTCGCGTTACCGTTCATGATAACGAGAACGATGCAGCGCGGATAAGCCAGGCCGAAAGCTTTCCACACCCGAATCTCCATCTGACCATTGGGTAAGTTAGCGACTTTGAGATTTACGATTCCTGCCTGTTTAGCTAGACCGGCCACGTTGCCCAACATTTCGTCGTAGGGAATTGTAGTTAAGCCGTAACTATCAGAAGTGGTCGGAGAAGGACTAGCTACGTTCGGACTGATTGTTCGTGGTTTGTCATCTGAAGAACACGGACCAGTTACACAACCAAGCCAAACCACCATTGTCACTGTAAGGATTACTTTCATCGGCATGAACGCCGCGCAACGGTGCGCTTGAGCGGCTCGCCCACGCAACTTACCAAAGAAGCCCGATCATGGCGAGTCCGCTCCAAGCGTGTGTTGGATGCCGGCGCGCCGTGAAAGCCGCCGAATCGAAACGTAAAATAACAGTCCCCATAACAGGCTATTGGTAATCACTGAAAAAATGAAGGTCGATTGTTGGATATTGGCTGGATGCCTCCAAAGAGACCAAAACGCAAATGGAAATGAGATTACCAAACCCACTAGATACCCAAGGGTTTCCAAAACCGTTGACGGCATACCAGTATCAAACGATCGTTGGAATCCGGAATTTGCCCACGGCAACAATAACCAGCACATTAGGGTGTGGACCAGGGCGAATCCCAACGAGGCCAAACGCCGTCGGCTCTCACTAATCATCCACGTAGTACTCATCTCGATACCACCTTGCGACACGAGCAATCGAACTCGGCGCTTGAGCGGCTCACCCACGCAACCTAACAACGAAGCCCGCTCATGGCGAGTACGCTCCAAGCGCTTATAGGGCGCGACGTTGAGAGCACTGCTTGATTATAGAAACAACCTGGTCTGCTATCTGTTGTGCAACCTCTTGGCTATCTGCTTCGAAAGTAGTGCGGGACGACCAGTATTGTCTACTGTCGATAATTTTAGATCCATTGGTAACGATCCACTCACCCTTGACCTTACGCTCTTCATTTAGCGTGCGTAGTTCAAAATGCCACCGATCAGTGCGCGGCATCTCTGACATTAAAACCAACGGTGGATTTGAATCCAAATCTGCTAGATCCAGGCTCTGCTGAACCGTGTATGACAGCCCGCCCGAGTGTGCTACTAATTTCCATTTCAGATTGCAGCTGTCAAACTTGACCGGAACAAATTGACCGTTGACTCTCGGCGAACGATTCTGAACCACCATCCTTGGTTTGTAGTGTTGGACCAGCATGCCCTTTATCTTGATTACGGCTTCGTTTAGAGCGTCATCATTGGTTCGCCCCATTTGTGCACTGACATTGGAATTACATAGAAAGAAAACGATAAATATCAAGAGCGGACATTTTTGCATACGGTATTTTGTTCCTTGGAGCGTACTGACGTTGGAGGTCCCTCACATCATGGCGGCCCAAAAAATACTCGATCAAGTCTCTATTGTTGCCAGACTTAAAC
>DATIBX010000395.1:0-13652 GCA_035457105.1 Pyrinomonadaceae bacterium | reverse complement strand
GAGATTCGCATAGTCCTGTTTAAGAAAATGGTTGTTGGACTCTAGCGCAGCGCTTCAAGACCCTTTAACGCAGAGAGACCGAGGCGCAGAGATCAACGGGACGATACTGAGGACGTGAGACTAGCAAAACTTCAGCTGCTTGACACTACAAAGAGCGTCTCCGTATATTGCAATCGCCGTTTGACCTCTCGCATTTAGCCGGCTTAGCTCAGTTGGTAGAGCGTCTGATTCGTAATTAGAAGGTCGCCGGTTCAATTCCGGCAGCCGGCTCCACATGAATTGCAAGAGCGGGCCTGTCGCATCACGGCAAGCCCGCTCTCATCTTGTCAGACTAAACTTTTCTACGAACTAGTCCTAAGAAAGACATCCCAGGCCCATCGTCCCAATTGCGAACCTTGAGAGTCTTTGACCTTGGCCCTATAGCGGAATGCGTTCCCAAACTGATCCGTTCGCTTTGATTCTTTGTAATCACAATCGATCTCATTTATTCCTAACGCCGTCAAAGTCTTAAGCTCTGAAGGCTCAGAAACACCATTATGGTTAGTGTCCTGCCAGAGCAATAGTCGCCCGAAGACTGCATCATTAGGATCGATTCGGCCGTCTGCATTTCCGCCGTTTTCAACTCGGTCAAATTCCGCTAGTGCCTTGAAGCCATTAGCCGGACCCGAGTTGTGGGGTTGCGAAGTGAAATTACCGAACAACTCTTTAGCATTATCGATTTGACCATTGTAATTCCGATCAAGAGCGAGCCATGCGTCATCGGACCCTGCCGATGTCCATGAAATTCGTTCTTTGTGTCCATCACCACCCATATCAAAATTTACTCCGGACTGGGCGTCGGTCAGATCAAAACCGTTTCCACTTATGTCGATGACAATCGGTGAAGGAATAAAACAACAGCCATCTCTGTCAACGCTTCCGAAGGAGCAACCGTATTCATATTTGCAGTAATCAGCCGGTCCAGTATAGGTTCCTCCTTGTTCAATCATAGGAGGATCGCCGGAGTAGGGATCGCAGCCTTGCGGGCAGGTTGCTGGCTGTTGCTGGCATTGATTGCTTGAGAAGTTCCAGGACCAACCCCACTGCTGGCACCCTGCCTGAGTCTGGAGTTCTGGCGGAGGTTTTGGTCCGTCGCCCTTTGAATAACATTGACAGTCGCCTTTCGAAAGATATTGGGTGTCGGGATTGCAGGCTGGAGGGTTTAGGCAGACGCAACATTCGAACCCGTTATTCGTCATATTGGTTGGACACCCGTTTTGAGGGTATCGGATGCGGTCCGCCGCTAGTCCTTGAGTGCAATAGCACTGCCAGTCTGCTGACGTTCCACCTGGCGCAACGACACAACCGCAATTGACGTTGTTAGGTTTCTTTGTTGGGTCGCAGGTTGGTTGTGGCGATGGACCAGGACTCGGTGTTGGGCGAGGAGGAGGCGTCGCGCCGCAAGCTAGAAATTTGGATTCAATACAGAATAGCGTAACATTGATGCCGGGTTGTGTACATGAATGGGTCAAAGGAAAAGTCGTGCCGCATCTACCCATTGGATCAGTGCAGCTTGTGGTCACGCTAAACTCAAAGTCGTCAATGGTTGGGAAATCAATATCTGAGCAATAACAACGACCGAATTGCGACTTTATTTTCGAGCACGAAGTTCCAGGACAACAGGTGTCAGGCGCGTCGGCGCTGTTTACAACAGTTCCGATTTTTGACAAAAAATTTGCCGGCTCAAAACTGGCCGGCATCGTTAAACTCCCTAGAGGCAAGGTTAGCCTCCCGCCCCCTTGTCTTTCAGAGCTCAAGTGTTCTTTTCGGTTTTCCCCTCCTCCCAGAAAACTAACCGGCTTCTTTCTATCGAATGCTTGACCATTCGGACTCTCGAAGCCTGTATCGTCTCCGAAACTCAAGAAGTCAAACAGTATTTGAACACTCTTCGGTTGGGTCAGTTTATTGATTTTAGCCCAATTCTCCCAGCCTTCAATTTTACGAGCTGGAATCTTAAAGATGTATGTTTCCCCAGGTAAAATGGAAGGATCATCTGGTCTTGGTCTCTCGCCAAAAACCGTAACGAATTCGTTCCTTCCGAACCGCAGGGTAAAACCATACGGCGCACCGTCAGGCATAACTACCTCGCGCAGGATCCAACTAAACGAGAGGTAATAAATGGGCCTCTGTCCGGTATTTTTTACTTCCAATTCAAAATCTTTGGCCCAATGCTCATTCTTTAGGTCCGTGAATTGTTCCTCCTTTTCCTTTTTGATTTTCACTTTAATAGGCAAATTTTCGGGAACACGATTGTCGAGTTCTCTTTTGTCTTGCAATGACGTGGCGGTAGTCGAGCCTGTAGTCTTGAAGAGCACAAATGCTAGAAAGCAAATCGCGAACAACACAAAAATCTTGACTGGTAAGGTAATTCTTGACTGAGGATTCATTGTTCTCCCTTCGAGGACTAAGGGCACTGTTTGACTACTTTTGGGAGGTGTTCAGACGAGCGACAGTCTAGTTATGATGAGCCACAAGGTCAATGTTTTTGCTTCTTTTTTAGGTTTAGGCTTCTTTGGGAGTTCCAATCCACCGAGGGATTAATACAGCTTCTATACTTGCTCGCTCAAAACTTCGCTGACGCATTCACTACGCATTCAAGCCGTTTGGCGGAGTTTTTCCATTTCCTTTAGCCAAGCAATAATCTGGTTCAATTCCGGCAGCCGGCTCCACGGAATTAACAATTGACGGAAAATAAAATAAAGGCGGCTTGTGGGCCGCCTTTATTGGTTTGGTGTTATGTTGTCCAAATGACTAACGGCCGCGGCGATTCCAGCGGTCGCCGTCCCGGTGGCGGCGGTGGTTGTTGCGGTCATTGTCGCGGTCTCGGTGATGTCTGCGGCGGTGGTTATTGTCGAAACGATCACGGTCACGATCTCGATGGTAGTGTCTCCAGTCCCAATTGTTTGAATTGTTTCCTCGGCGTGGTCCACGTCCATCCACACGGCCTTCGCTCGCATCATGACAGTTCACAAACTTTTCGCATTTCTTGTCCCAGTTGGAATTCCGACCGCGCCCCTGGGCGCGAGCCTCATAAAAACCACCAGCAAGGACCAAAAATGCGAGCCCTACAATCATTGAAAAATTCCTAAAAGCTACTAGCTTCATCAGCGTACCCTCCGTTTATCCTCTTAGAATTATGGTGAGACTTACTCTAGGGCCGCTGATTTAATGTCAATTGCTGTGCCGAGCTCTAATTTTCGGGAATAGGACCACTGGTCATCCCTTAACTAAAGACAATAAAAATCGAGTGCAAAGCGTTCGTTCAATCACTTTGACTCTTTGGCTAATTGTGAGTTTCTTTACCTGATTGGTTGAACGCATAGCGCCTGGCTTGGTAGGGAAAGAGGACGGTCCACACGATTTGCGAACAATCATGCTCGTGTTGGTGCGTCGAATCAGAGCTTCCCGCGTGTCCGAACCCATTCAAATGAAGAAGCGGACGGAAGACCGATTGCTTGCAAGGTAGGTAATAACGACACTCTATTAACCGCCGTATGTAGTTAATACCCAGGAGAAACCAAACGCGAGAGCATATGCTTGCATCGGCTACCGGCCGTCTACATTATGGAACGCGGGGTTCGAAAGTATATGGCGATGTCCTAATTTTGGTCTTTCTCTGTGCAACCTTGGTGTTCTTTTGTGGCTCGCTGGTGCTGGTTTTCTTAAGTACTTTGCCCACCTAAGAAGATTCAGAGAACACCAAGGTTGCACAGAGCAAACCAAACTAAGACACTACCGCAAATTGGGAAGCATTGCTTTACTATCAAGCTCTTCCGTTCTTATCTATGCTGAACCAGACTCAACTCGAACAATACAATCGCGACGGATTCCTTGTTGTCGAAAACTTCGTCTCGCATGAATCATGTGACGCCTTGCGGACACGCATCGGCGAACTCGCTGCGGATTTCAATCCAGCCGACGTTGTTTCAATCTTCTCAACCAACGAGCAGAATAGAATCGCGGATAAGTACTTTATGGAATCGTCAGACAAGATTCGTTTTTTCTTTGAGGAGAACGCATTTAATCAAGACGGCACTCTCAAACAGTCTAAAGAACAATCGATCAATAAGATTGGCCACGCACTTCATGATTGTGATCCGCTGTTCGATCGGTTTTCAAGAGACCTGAAGATTAAAGAACTTATCAGTGACCTGGGTTTCACTAATCCACTTCTGATGCAGTCGATGTATATCTTCAAACAACCAAGAATAGGTGGTGAAGTGAACTGTCACCAGGACAGTACTTTTCTCTACACCGACCCAAATGCTATCGCCGGGCTCTGGTTCGCACTTGAAGACGCGACGGTCGAAAACGGATGCCTGTGGACCATTCCCGCTGGTCATCACGAGGGATTGAAGTCGCGTTGGGTAAGAGATGGTAATGGCAGTATGAAGTTCGTCAATCTCAACACGAAAGAGTGGGACGTGGGCCGATTAATTCCGCTTGAGGTGTCAAAAGGTACTCTAATTCTCTTGCATGGGTTACTGCCGCATTTGAGCCGGCAGAACACTTCGCCACGTTCAAGGCATGCGTATACGCTGCACGTGATTAGCGGAGATGTTGAGTACTCGGCTGACAACTGGTTGCAGAGAGCGTCTACTTCTCCGGCGAGAGGGTTTTGAAACTAAGCGACCCAGGTCCTTCGTTCAGTTATTAAGAAGTGGCGGACGTAAAGAGCTAGTTACTGGGGCGGAGGAGGCCGCGAAAAATACCCTGGACACGAACTTGACTGGCTGGAACTGTTAGCGGCTTGAGTTGCGAGTTGGCTGGCTGCAATTCGACATTGGTCCCGCGACGGAAGATCCGTTTCAACGTCGCCTGATTTTCTTCTATCAACAGCGCCACCACAATCTCGCCATCTCGAGCATCGGTGCGGTTCTCGATCAACGCAATATCACCATCGCAAATGTGCTCGTCGATCATTGAGTCGCCCTTGACTCGCAGCGCGTACACTCGATCGGGTCGCACTCTTCCCAGCAAGAACTTCGGCACCGGAAGCCTCTCTTCATAATCGATCACTTCCAACGGAGCGCCGGCGGCAATCGCACCAAGCACCTTGACTTCGCACAGCGAGTCACTACTCTTGTCTTCAACTTTTACATTGAGGGCAAACGATCCGTCTTCATGTTCGCGCACGAGTAAGCCCCGACGCTCAAGCGCTGCGATGTGTTTGGCAATCGTCGCGCGCGACTTCACACCAAACTGTCGAGCTATCTGCGCGTAGGAAGGAATGTAACCGTGACGCTCAAGAAATCGGGTGATGTAATCGAGGATCTCTTTTTGTCGCTGGGTTCGAGGGAGCATATCTCAGCAATTCCCGATTGCAGCACTACTGTGTTTAGATCAAGGAGTCGCAAAAGGTGACGAGGCATTCTAGGTTGCACGGTCTCAAGCGTCAAGCAAATGTTTCGATCTCGGCACCTACCTGATTGAATATCTCACCAGGGTTCGCGGGAAAATTCGAACGGAAGCAGGCATCTGGCTGAAGGACATCGTCTTCCCGGTAAGCACTTCAGTCGCCTTCTTTCCATAAACTGCCTCGTTGAGATCATTGTCAGGACTGATGACGGCTCCCTTCAGAGCAGCACCAAGGAAGACACCTTTACTTCGCGAGTAGGAGATAATTCCCGCATCCAGACGAAGACTAGTCGAAGCGGCTGCTTCCCTTCCCACTGGACCAGCTGCGACTGACGCTTCGCCCCCAATCTCAAATTTATCTTTTAGTAAGCCATTCATTCCGTCGTTATTCATGATCAGCAGAACATAGTCGGTCTTCTGCGCGCCGAACTGTGGTCCAAAACTGCCGCCGCTTAAATTGAAAAACGCGGGAGCACTCCAACCGCCTTTCACTCTGCGACTAATGACACCTTGACCACCTCGACCACCAACGAGAAACGCTGCTTTCAGGACACCAGGAAAAACTGCGATGGCCTCGGCGTTGTCGAGCAGCTCTCTCGGGATCGCCTTGTCTTTCACATTCATGATATCGGCGAAGGCTTCGGACGCGTCGCCGGCGTGGCGCGCTGCATCTTTAGTGCGAACGTTTTGTTGCGCGCCGCCAGTGGCGGGAAACAAAACGATAATCGACGAGATTGTTAAGAAAACTGCCAGAGTTAGTCGGGTCACTTTATACTCCCTAGATTTAATGTCCTGTCTTGTCGTTTTCGGTACTCTATTAAAGTTCAGATGCACACCGTAAGATAAATCTACGACTCACAGTTTCGCACTTCTCAGTCTCAATGCATTTGCAATTACTGACACCGAGCTAAAACTCATCGCGGCCGCAGCGATCATTGGACTCAAGAGAAATCCAAACATTGGATACAACAATCCGGCCGCTATTGGTACACCTATCGAGTTATAGACGAAAGCAAAAAACAGATTCTGTTTAATATTACTCATTGTTAACCGGCTTAATACACGCGCACGTACAATCCCTCTCAAGTCTCCTTTAACGAGGGTCAAGTCAGCACTCTTCATTGCAACGTCCGTGCCCGTACCCATCGCTATCCCAACATCCGACTGTGCAAGCGCTGGAGCATCGTTGATTCCGTCACCGGCCATAGCAACGATACGACCAGCCGATTGCAACCGCTTGATCTCTGCCACCTTCTGATCAGGCAGTACTTCTGCGATAACCTCGTCAATATGCAAAGTGCGAGCAACCGCCGTCGCCGTCGTTCGACTGTCTCCGGTCAGCATCACAACTCGGACGCCCTCGCGCGAGATTTGGTCCAACGCCTCCCCGGTAGTCTCTTTGACCGGATCTGCTATCCCCAAAAGACCAACAACCTTCTGATCAACAACTACATAGATCACAGTTTGACCCTGTTTGCGAAGTTGTTCGGCATCTTCGCTTAGGGCAGAATCAGATAGCCCAAGATCATCCAGGAGTCGTCGATTACCAAGTGCGACGTGCGAGCCTTCGATCACACCCCTTAACCCCTTTCCAGTATCGGCTTGAAACTCAGCAACCGCTACAGTCTGAACTTGCCTGGCATCAGCCTCTTCTAAAATGGCTGCGGCCAAAGGGTGTTCACTACCTCGCTCTAAACTGGCAACGAGCCGCAGCAAAGAAGTCTGATCAAGATCGGCTGTAGTCGAGATCGTTACGACCTTTGGTTTACCTTCAGTCAACGTACCCGTCTTATCTACAACCAACGTGTCGACCTTTCGCATCGTCTCGATTGCTTCGGCGTTGCGAAAGAGGATTCCATGCTGGGCGCCTTTTCCCGTTGCAACCATGATCGACATCGGTGTCGCTAAACCGAGTGCGCACGGACAGGCGATAATCAAAACCGCAACAGCATTAACGAGTCCAAAAATCATTCGCGGTTCTGGGCCAAGAAATGCCCAAACGAAAAATGTTATGACAGCTATTAGAATGACCAGCGGTACAAAATAAGCGGAAACTGCGTCTGCAAGTTTTTGAATCGGTGCGCGACTGCGCTGAGCATCGGCGACCATCTGAACTATCTGCGCCAGCAACGTATCGGCACCGACCCGTTCTGCTCGCATTATGAAAGTTCCGTTTTGATTTAGAGTCGCCCCTATAACTGAATCTCCTTTAGCCTTTTCAACAGGAATCGGCTCGCCGGTTACCATGGATTCATCAATATTGCTTGAGCCTTCGACAATCCTGCCGTCAACCGGAACTTTTTCCCCCGGTCTGACTCGCAACAAATTTCCTGGAACGACCGACGCGAGAGGTACATCCGTTTCAACTCCATTCGGCTGAACTAGTCGGGCAGTTTTTGGTGCCAGACCTATAAGAGCTTTGAGCGCCTCGCTTGTTCGTCCTCGAGCTCGCAACTCTAGAACCTGACCGAGCAAAACCAGAGACGTAATGACTGTTGCTGCCTCGAAGTAGACCGGCATTGCACCACCATGTCCTCTCATGGCCAGTGGAAATATTCCCGGAGCAATCGTCGCAACAGCGCTGAACAAGTAGGCAACGCCAATTCCCAGGCCAATTAGCGTAAACATATTGAGACTGCGATTAACTAACGACTGCCATGCGCGCACAAAGAACGGCCAGCCGCACCACAGGACCACCGGGGAGGCGAGCACAAACTGAAACCACGCGAGAGCTTGAGTGGAAAAGATTGATTGCAATGGCTGCCCGGGTATTAGATCACTCATTCCGACGATAAACACGGGAACCGTGAAAAGAATGGCCAGCCAGAACCGCTTCATCATGTTGGTGAGCTCGGGGTTCTCGGCGACATCCAGATCAACGGTCCGAGGCTCAAGGGCCATTCCGCAAATCGGACAACTACCTGGGCCATCTCTCACGATCTCGGGATGCATGGGACAGGTGTACTCCACACGCGACGGCGCAGCTGTAGACGCTGGGTCCAGAGCCATTCCACACTTCGCGCAAGAGCCAGGATGGTCCGCCTCAACCTCCGGGTGCATTGGGCAAATGTAAGAAGTTCTTTTAGGAGATCTCTGAATGTTTACAGGCAGCTGAGTTAAAGAAGGCTGCGCAGTTAAGAAAGCGTTCGGGTTATCTCGGAATTTAGCCAGGCAGTGCTTGCTACAAAAGAAATAAGTCTCACCGTTGTGTTCGTAAGAGCCGGCGGCTGAATTAGGATCAACCGTCATATGACAGACAGGGTCAATCACTTTTCCCTGCGCAGAGTTCTCAATCAACGAATCCGATTTCATCATCCGCTTTAGTTTAACGGTGGACGACGCAAATATCACGTCAAGGCAAAGCGAGCTGTGGTGATCTCACAAATTTGTGTTTCTAATTGACAGTCTTAAATGCATGTAGTAGAAATCCCCAGCCTTGAGACGCCTCCCTTACACTCTCAGAAGCAAACAATCTGCCCGGCTGTTTTTTGACTCATAATTTTCCGCCCAGAAAGTCCCAGATCGCTTGGCCCAGCAATAGAACTGATTTGCTTCTGTTGTTAAACGCCGAATGATCGCTAGTTTGACTCTCAAAACTTAACCTCGCCACTTATAACTTCTATCGAGAACTGCCTTTCGAAAGCAAAGGTTTCTCACTGGATGAAGACTGGCAAAAGAAACTAAATCGAGTGGCCGTCACTCTGATCAATCCATGACTCCCTGGGTGTATTGATTGGATAAACGAGTAGAAAAAATTGTTCAGTTAATGAAAGCCGATGTTCGTCGCGAATTGTCTTTAGATAATTTTGCACGTTCAGTAAATCTGTCGGTCTGGCGTTTGAGTCATATATTCAAATCAGAGATGGGAGTACCGCCTATAAAATACCTGCGATTGTTGCGTATGGAACGCGCCAAAACTTTACTCGAAACGAGTTTTCTTAGCGTAAAAGAGATCGCGCATCAGGTTGGCGTTAATGACGAAAGCCACTTTGTTAGAGACTTCAAATCAACCTACGGTGCGTCACCTACTCTCTATCGAACCAGGTTCTTGAACAAGCGGAATGAAGAGCATGCTGTTCAAGAACATCGCACTCCTTTGCACGATCAAATAACGAATATTGCAAAACAGAATTTATTGCCATCCATTAGTCTGTTTCTCTGTTTGTTGGCACTTCTTGATTCAGTCTAATCAGTTCCCACAAGAATTCTGAACAGAAGTGTTGACTTAAAGTTTTAAAGAAAATTTGCAGAGTCTAACCGTCCGAAATTGTTTCAAAGCACATGGTCGATGATTCGGAGCCAGTGAAGACTCGATGTTCTCCGACCCAAGTAACGGTAGTAGACTATTGAGGAATGCGATGAAAGGTCCAGACCTCACGGTTGTATTAATTGTTGCCGCCGGATTGTTTTTAAACGTAGATACTGGTTACGATACCGCCTCCGCTTTAGTGACAGAAGGCCAGCGAACGGATCAGCAGCAAAAACCGTCTGAAATCAGATACGTTTGCCGATGCACCCTGAAGTGGAATCCAAAAAAATCCCGGGGCTTGTCGGAAATGTAAGATGACTCTGATTAAGAAACGAGTAGTGAAGACTGGTTAGTATCAAGTGAACTCAGAGCGTAAATCTATTCTGAATTACGCGCGATTGGCAAAATCAGCGTTTCCTCGTGTTGTTTGCGCCATACTCGTTGTGACGTTTGGTGCTGCTGCGCTGCCACTTTGGGCCGTCTCCGCAGGCATGCCGGGAGGCGATTGCTGCCAGGGAAAAGCTGACGGTCATTGCGAATCTTCAATTCTTCGAAAAGCTCGTCAACGGAAGCCGGAGCCAATGTGTGGCTTAAAACCGGCTTCGGTTGACGATAGCATCACTATCGTTGCCGAACCCACCGACAATCCGACGACTGAGTCTCGAAGTTTAAGTCATTCAATTGGGCGAACCTGCCCGATGGAGTGTTGTGCGAGCGCGTTGAACTCTGCTCAAAAGAGAAAAGAACAGAGCTCGACTCGAGCGCAATTTCACCCCACTGCACCTTTGCGCGTTGGTTCCAAAGTAGTTGTTGGAACATCTATCCCAGTCTTACCTTATAACGGTTCAAACATCGCACCCCGTGGTCCACCCAACTCCGAATCGTTTAGATAAAACTCCCGCTATTTATTAAACCGTGGCTCCGCGCGGCAATGGTCTTCAGGCCTTGCAGTGGAACGACGGCTGCGCACGTGTTCTCAGTTCGGAGTGTGCGAATGAAAATCCAGGTTCATCTGCTGGCAATTCTTTTACTGCTTGGTGTTTCTGGCCCAAGAGTGGCTTCCGCGCAACAGTCAGTGACCTCTGCCACGTTGAGTGGTCATATTGTGGACGCTACCGGTGCTGGTGTAGCAGCGGCAACAGTAACGGTCGTGAATCTAGAGACCGGACAGACCTTAACTACCGCTTCCGACCCCGATGGCAGCTATCGATTTCCGTATCTGCAAGTTGGTAGATACAACTTTTCCGTAACGGCGGAAGGATTCTCGAAAGTTACGAGGCAGCTAACAGCAGCCGTGGGCCAAACGCTCGATCTACCGGTGCAACTCGAGGTGGAAACTGTCTCAGCACATGTCAATGTGATGAGTACCGTTCCGCTCATCGAAACAGTTCGCACCCAGGTGACGGAAACAGTTGATCCGGACGAGATAAATGAACTGCCTCTTAACGGGCATAACTTCATGGACCTCGCCCTCTTGGTACCAGCAGTATCGCCGACAAACACGGGCAGCAATCAACGCTTCGCCGAAACGTCGGCAGTACCGGGTCAAGGTCTGTCGATAGCAGGGCAAAGAAACATCTACAACGGGTTTGTGGTGGATGGAGTATCAGCCAACGATGACGCGGCCGACTTAACTGGAACTTATTACGCCCAGGAAGTAATCGATCAATTCCAGGTAATTACTTCCGGAGGTATTGCGGAGTTTGGAAGAGCATCTGGTGGAGTCGTCAACATCCTGACCAAGTCAGGTTCAAATGAGTGGCACGGCTCATTGTATGGATACGTCAGGAATCAACGGTTTGATGCTCGTAATCCGTTGGCGCACACGAAGGATTCGTTAACGCAGGGTCAATACGGTCTGTCCTTAAGTGGTCCGCTACGTCGAGACAGAACGTTTGTCTTCTCAAACTTCGAACAGACCAGAAGAAATTACTCGGCAGTGCTCACCATCAATCCGACTGCTGTCGCGATCATCAACAATAGACTGGCGAACACCAATTATCTCGGCGCGCTGTTAGGAACTGGTGTTGTGCCGGCCAGTTTTGACTCAACCAATTTCTTCGCTCGGGTGGACCATAAAATAAACACAAAGAACCAGTTGACTGGTCGTTACAGTGCTTATCACATTGAGGCTGAGAATTCTCGGAACGTAGGTGGTCTTAACGCTGTTAGTCGTGGTACCGGACTCGACAACTCAGACCAAACTGCATTGGTAAGTAACACAACTACCGTCAGCAAGCGAACCATCAACGAAGCTCGCTTCCAGTTTGTCAACAGTGATCTGAAAGCGCCCGTCAATGACACTACTGGTCCCGCCGTCAGCATCGCCGGGGTAGCGAATTTTGGCATCGCCACTGTATCGCCATTGGCGCGAAAGATTCAGTTATTCGAGCTGGTTGATAATGTGACGACCGTCCGTCAAAACCACTCGATCAAAGCCGGGGTGGACGTGTTGCACAACAAAGTCGACATCCTGTTTCCCGGCGCGCTTCAAGGTGTTTACGCATTTAACTCGCTGAATGCTTTTCTCGCGGGAAGTTACAGTAGCTTTCAACAGGCTTTTGGAACACCAGAGCAATCGCAAAACAACCCAAACCTTGGGATGTTCGTCCAGGATGAGTGGCGGCTAAGCCCTGCACTTACGCTGAATGCCGGACTTAGATATGACGTACAACTCTTACCCGATCCAATTAGAACGGATAAGAATAACTTTGGACCACGCTTGGGCCTTGCTTATGCGCCCGGAGATCACAAGACGGTAATTCGTGGCAACTTCGGAATCTTTTTCGACCGTATTCCCCTGCGTGCAACTTCTAACGCGCTGCAACGCGACGGTTTGAAATACTTGGTGGTCCAATTGCAGCCGGGCCAGCCCGGCGCTCCTGTCTTTCCTAACGTCCTTTCGCTACAACCTTCAGCACTGCCCACGAAGCCAAACATCACTCGAATCGATCCAAACATCGAGACGAGTTACAGCGAACAAGCAAGCTTGCAAATCGAACGAGAACTGCCGGGAAGTTTGGTGTTTTCGGTCGGATATATCCATCTGCGAGGATTGCATCTGATCCTTTCGCGAAACGTAAATGTGCCAACGGTTCCAGCGTCGGCCGGAGTGCCCAATTTAGGCAGGCCTGATTCAAACTGGGGAAACATCTCTCGATTCGAAAGTTCCGGCACTTCAAACTACGACGGCATGGTCGTGTCGTTGAACAGGCGCGCTACGAGCTGGGCCAGCTTCCGATTTTCCTACACGTTATCCAAAGCCCTGGATGACTCCGGTAATTTCTTTTTTTCAACGGTGCAGAATAATTTCAATGTGCGAGACGATCGCGGCAGGTCCGATAATGATCAGCGACACCGATTGATACTCAGCGGCTCGCTTGAAGCACCAAAAACTGCCAGCGACGCCTTCGCGCGTAAGCTGCTAAACGGACTCCAACTTGGCTACATATTCACATACGCTTCGCGGTTACCCTTCAACGTCTTACTCGGAAATGATCGCAATTTCGACACGACTAATAACGACCGACCGCTCGGTGTAGGGAGAAACACTGGAAAAGGTTTTGACTTCGCTTCGCTAGATCTGAGGCTATCAAAACGATTTCACGTGAACGAGCGCGTTGATGTGAACCTTATTGCCGAAGGGTTCAATCTACTTAACCGGTCAAACTTTGGGGTTCCAAACAACACGTTTGGCACCAATGTCCTACCGCTTCCCACGTTTGGACAACCCACCTCGGCATTTGATCCCAGACAATTCCAATTTGGTCTGAAATTGACGTTCTAGCAGTCTGGAAAATTAGGGTCGCATTGCAACTCGCTAAACTCATGATATCTTCGTCGAATCATGAGCCATTCACCTTTACTCCTGCGATTCTTTCTGTCGATTTCGCTACTCTTTATAGTTTCCTGTAACAAACAAGGCGGCAAAGGTACAACCGCTGGCCAGGTGTCTGGACCAGGTGCCGCCACTCAGACAACGACCCATCACGCGACCGGCACCGTT
>DATIBX010000394.1:0-2804 GCA_035457105.1 Pyrinomonadaceae bacterium | reverse complement strand
GATCTCGAGCTTCGACGAAACTGATTCCGCGTCGCTCTTTACACGATTAAGGAGGGCCTTGCGGATCAAACCAGAGAACGGGTAAATAAGGAACCAATAGATTCGAAACTTCCACCTCGCGGCTGGTCCGAAACACTTGGTTCGTGTTTCAGTTGAAAGAACTGTTTCCTCAGAAGAAACTGCTCTCAGACTGAAGTTCCAAGCCACCTTCGCGTAACCCGGTCGAGCGAACTCGACAAAATGTCCGACCGTCAAATCCAAACATCGTCCCCCATCCGGACGCCAAAAACGCCCAGCAATTCCCATGAGGAGTTCTTCGTTGGGAACTTCCGCCAACATTACGAAACCCGTGCCCTGAAGACGCTGACTCAGACTCGTGGCCAAACGACTGGGTGAGACTAGTTTTCCAGTCCTTGCGGTTTCAAGGAGCCGAACTATCCACACGTCGTTGAAGTCCAGCCAGAAAAGTCGCTCATATACAACCGAAGGTGACGCGCTTATATGAACGCCATAGCTAGCGCAAAAATCATAATCACTTAGGAACTCGTCGATTTTCATTTGGTACCTCCTCGATTCGTCTAAGGTTCCTTCTGCGCCTTCACGAAGTGAAGATCGTGTCTACTAGCATTGGTTTAGATATGACCGCATCCTTGGGCAGTGATTTCATGACCTGCGGCGGCTGCGGCGAATAGCGCCGCCGATGCGCCAACATCCCGTACGGCGACATAAAGGTGCTCGGTGCAAAACGCGTCGGCCGCGCGAACGATGAAGTCGCCTCATGGCGCGGCGACAGCAACGTGGTTTTTTGTTCGTACCGACCAAACGGGGAAAAATCGATGGCGACCTAAACGAGGCTCGATATCGATGCCAATACCTGAGCCAGCCATTGCAAAACACCCGTCGGACATGTGTGTAGAACTCTAGAGCGTAGGCGGATCATTCGACCCTTGAGCCTCCTCAATTGCCGCCTGGCAGGCAGCATCATACCTGGTCGTTGGCACTGCTTTGAGACGCTCCTCATCAAGAGGCTTGCCGCAACTGAAGCACTGGCCGTACGTCCCGTCTTCAATTCGCTGCAACGCCTCGTCGATCTCCTCAATCAATTGTGTTTGACGAGCAGCAAGATCAAGTGCTGTTGATCGATTTAGATCGAGCTCTGACATTTCGCCTAAATCTTCGACTCCGTCATTGCCTTCAAGCGCGGTCGCCTTATCCGCCCGCAGGTCTTCAGTAGCCTGAAGCCGCTGTTTGAGGAGGAGGTTACGAAAGTATTCGAGCTTCTGCTTATCCATAGTATTCGCTTGCTATTCATTGTTCACTCGCCGCCGGCGAACTGATGTTCGGCGAAGGCGATCACTGCTTGGGTTAAAAGTAAAAACACCAATGTGATCAATCGGAACAAATACATAAGTCGATCGCCTGTTATTGTGACAACAGTCTTGCGCGACATTGGTGCACATTAGTTCTCTCGTTAACTATTCTTTCTTCTACTCACGATGCGGTTTACCTCCGAAAAATACATCTGGCCTATGTCACGAATTGCCATCTCCTTTCTGCGCATGGGCTGTGTTGTTTCCTTGTTCCATAAGCTCAGTGCAAGAAACGGGCCAACACCAATAACGTGATTTGCGCTCTCGTAGGCTTGCGCTATGAATCCTTCGCCGGCCTTCCAGACATTCTTATGAGCAAAATCTGAGTTTGTTGAGCGCCTTGCAATTGATGGTCCAGCAGTTAACGCGAACACTGCTGTCAGACTGCTATAGTCCTGCTGTCGTCGTTATAGCGACACGCGGACGTTGCCAAGACACTTCCATGACGAAAATTCTACGTCACTACCTCACAAAGCCACTCGAACAACGAGTTCTCTATTTGGCTCAGTGCTTGCACCACAGCGAAATGAAAAGAACAAAACGTCATCAAGAGTCTCATAAGGCAGACGTATGAAGTAATTCAAAAGAGAATCGAGGGAGGCAGTGATGAAAATGCCAATGTCTGAGTTTGTGCTCATCGTGGTAGGAGTCGCGATGTTCGTAATTTTATTCTTAGCCGAACCCTGTGGAGGATACTGATGATGCTCGACGGGGGAACGCTATGATCCAAGTGTGTCGGATAGGGATCTACAGAGGGCAAGAGGCCTTTGTCGGATCGTGTGGGGGGTGCAGAAGAAGGCTGCGAGATCATCGCTGTCACATCGCAGACAGCTGAACGGGTTTACCGCGCTCTATCCAAACCCGCGCGTGTAATGACGAAATTGAAAGTGAGTGACGGCGTGATGCTGGCATGGTTTCCACAGGAAACGATTATCTTTAGTTGGGCGCGCCTTCACCGTGAGACGGAAGTCGAGATTTCTTCTGAACGGGCTGCAGATACTTCGTCACACTTGAAGCGTAACCTACGCGATCTTATCGATCAACTTGGACCAGAGTTCGGATCCGGACCATTTCGCGTGCCGAAAATGTGGTCCTACTGAAGCCAATATTCATTTGAGGTTCTCATGAACTCGACACAGGAAAAAAATTACAATTGCTTGCTCACATCTTAGTCATGATCGCTGTTCGTCTATAAGCACTTCTGCGGAACGCAGCATGCGTGTCAGACCGGGGGCTGTCCACAAACTGAGGAATATGGCATTCTTTCCAGATTTTTGATTTCATGAACGAAACCCGACCCGCTTATGAACCTTTGGGCCAATAGTTGCCGGCAAAATGAACTCTCACTTTTAATTACACCCGGTTTTTTATGAGGCAATTCGTGCTTGACAATGGGTTTGAGTTGGATAGAATAACCACCTCGTAGTGGAAGTA
>DATIBX010000393.1:0-12872 GCA_035457105.1 Pyrinomonadaceae bacterium | reverse complement strand
GGACATCCGGTGCGCTCTCGGTACGCTACTGACCGCTGGTACCCATCATTGCGCAAACTTAGGCGACTGCTCTTTAATATCGACAAATGACTGCTGGAATCACGACACTTCTTTTTGATTGGGATGGGACCATTGTCGACTCGGCTCATCTCGGACTTCAGGCTTTTCAAAAAGCATTCGCGGAACTTGGCGAGCCGTTTATGCTCGATGTCTACGAATCCACCTATTCACCAAACTGGTACGCTACCTATGAAGCGCTCGGGCTGGCACGAGACAAGTGGCAACGCGCCGATGAGCTCTGGTTGGTGCACTATGGCGATCAACTGGCAGAATTGATTGAAGGCGTCGGCGATGCCCTGCGAGGGTTCCACCGCACCGGATATAAACTCGGCATCGTCTCAAGTGGCTCTCATAATCGAGTTTGTAGAGAGATTGAAGCGACACAACTCACAGATGTGTTCAGTGTCGTAATTTGTAACGATCAAGTTGTTAACAGAAAGCCCCATCCCGAAGGTTTGGAAACGGCGCTCCAGAGAGTAGGCAGTCGCAACGTTGAGACTGCTTACATAGGGGACTCGCCTGAAGATATTCAGATGGGTAAAGCTGCGAACGTACTGACTGTCGGCGTGAAGGGCTCATATCCAAGCAACGCGCGAATACTTAGTGCCGAACCCGACATATATCTGGAAAGACTTGCGGACCTTGCGCATCACCTTAGATAGAACGATGAAACCGAGTTACAAAACAAGGGTCAAAATCTGCTGCATTGCGAGCATAAACGAAGCCCGGATGGCCATAGACCACGGTGCAGATGCCATCGGTTTGGTGTCAGCGATGCCGAGTGGTCCAGGTCCGATCGCTGAAGAATTGATAGCTGAGATCGCTCGCTCAGTTCCAGCGTCGATTGGAACCTTCTTACTAACCTGCAAACAAGATGTCTCGTCAATCATCGCGCAACAACAGTTTGTTAGAGTAAACACAATTCAGATCTGCGACCGTCTTGTTGAGGGCAGTTATGATGACCTGCGCAACGCCTTACCCGGCGTCAAGTTGGTCCAGGTGATTCACGTTACTGGAAATGAATCGGTTGACGAAGCAATTGCCGTAGCGCCATTTGTTGACTCAATTCTGCTTGATTCCGGAAACCAGTCGCTCGCTGTTAAGGAGTTAGGCGGAACCGGTCGCGTTCATGATTGGGGATTGAGCCGCAGAATTCGAGAATCAATAGATGCCCCGCTCTTCCTTGCCGGAGGCTTGAAGCCCGAGAACGTTGCCCAGGCAATCGAGGAGGTTAGACCGTTCGGTGTGGATGTGTGTAGCAGTCTCCGGCCCCAAGGTTCGCTGAATCCTGACCTACTCGTATCATTCTTCAACGCCATCGATCAGGTTAGACCCGATGCGAGTAAGGCGATAATCAACTAATTTTATTATTTCTTCGTTAGCAAACCCTCTTTCGTATCAATGCTGTTTAAGATGATCAGCACAGAGACTGTATCAAGAGTCTAATTTTCCGGGACTTCATTGGTGTGATTTCGTGGATCGCCGTTATGCTCCAAAAATCGATCCACGAAATCACACGAAGTAAGACCAACAAGAAACTGTCGGTAAACCGAGTTTTGGCACAGTCTGGGGTAGGTGGGACAGTACCGAATCCGGTGTTAATGACTCCGTGTCCACTGCGATAGTGCTATCGATCATTATTTGGTTGCGGCTGACTTCTGATTATGATTAAAGAGCTCGTTCTGATCGTCCCCGAAATTCTAATTCGCTTCAACACTGCTTTACAGAAGGAATATACGTTTGGAAAGTTAACTGTTTCTCTCTCTGGTCTGATCATTGGCTCGATCGTTATCGTAGTCAGCGTCGCGCTCTCACGTTTTGTAAGCGCGCTGATACAACGTCGAATTTCAACGAAACGTCACATTGACCCCGGGCTCCGCTACACAATCTCCCGATTGATTAGATATCTGATCCTGGTACTGGGTATTTTGGTGGCGTTAAAGCAGGCCCTGGGCGCCGATCTGACGTCGATCGCGGTCGTCTTCACGGCACTTTCGGTCGGGATTGGTTTCGGGTTGCAGTATCTCGCTGCTGACATCGCCGCCGGATTCATCCTTCTGTTTGAGAGACCCATCAGAGTTGGAGATCGGATTACAATCGAAGGTGATGAAGGTGATGTTCAGAGCATCAACCTGCGAACAACAGTTGTTATGACGAACGACCGTATTGCGATCATCGTGCCAAACTCAAAATTGGTTAGCCAGCGCGTCGTCAACTGGTCTTATGGTGATCCTCGGGCCAGAGTGTCAATTCCTGTTGGCGTCGCGTACACCTCAGACATCGAGAAGGTAACAAATACTTTGCTGGAAGCGGCCAAAGGCGTGCGATACGTACTTGACGATCCAGCTCCAACCGCACAGTTTTTGAAGTTTGGTGATTCGTCTCTCGACTTCAGGTTATTAGTTTGGACTGGTAAACCGCGCCGTCACGTTCAAATTCGCAGCGACATCAATTACCGTATTGCAGATCTATTTCGCCAACGTGGCATCAAGATACCTTTTACGAGCCAGGAGTTTGTGTTAAAGCCAACCGAGCAACTTGAGCGAAGCCTACTCGGTTCCGATGATGGACCATCCGCGCATCGGCCCGACTAAAAAAGGGCTGCCAATAATGACAGCCCTTCAAGACATTCCTGAATATTAATTACCGCCGAGCCACTCCAATCTTACGTTGCACAAGCCGTTCAACTTCCAGTGGTACGCCGTCAGCCTTGGCCTCGCGAATAAACTCGGTATCGATCTTGAAGATCTTCATCTTCACTGCGTCCTCGATCGTGAGGTTTGTGATTCCTTCGTTACGAACTTCGGTAATGAATTCCGGGGTTACTTTGAAGATTCGCATCTTTACCAGACTTTCGAATGGTTCTTTTTCGAAACCCATCTGACTGACCTGGCGCGCAAATTCGGCATCGACCTTAAAGATACGAGCCTTCACTAATTCTTCCATCCCGAGGTTTTCGAAACCGCTGGCCTTCATTTCACGCATGAAGTTCGAATCCACTTTGAAGATTGCGGCTTTGAAAAGGTCCTCGACCTGAAGCTTTCCAAAATTAGCGGAGTTCAGATCATCAGCGAGCGCTGTCGTGACATTCAACGTTGTGGCAGCGAAGAGGCGCTCTTCAAGATCTTGTTCGCCGTTTCGACTTGCGTCTTGTTCGAAGTCAAAACCACGGCTCTTCATAGCGGAAACAAAGGTTGAGCTTGGCGTAAACGTAAAGGTGCCCGACCCCTTGCCGTTTTGAAAATTACCTTCGCAATCGATCCGGCCAGCTTCTCGCACCAAACTAAATTTGACCGGTCCGGAACCTGAAGCTTGATCGCTGCTCAACCCCTGAAGTTCGGCGAAATCATAGCTTTGACCCATTTGGGATCTGCTTCCGCGCTGGGTGCGGCGCTCAAAATTCAGTTGGATTTTGCCGGTCTTTTCGTTATTAAGCGAAGAAGCGGTCCACGTCCCGGATACTGCCGTCTGTGCAAGTGTTTTTACGACCGTTATACAAACAAAAAATGTGGCAACGACGAGTAGATATAACCACGGCCTTTTCAACATTGATTGGTTCCTCGATTCAGGATTGGGTTTCTAAAGAGAAAACACCCACAATCAGGCTTTTGTGGCAGAAAACTCAATAGGCGCGTTGTAGGGACGGCAACTCCGTGGCCGCCCCATTATATTTTCAAGGCGCTCTATTCTTACTCAACTGCTGAAGATATTGTCGTCGTTCTAATAAAAATCCACCGACCGCCAGAATCATCCCGACGCGCGCGCAAGCATAAGGGTCAAGACTTACTTGTTGACGACAGGAAGTGGATGTTGGGTTCCAAGCTTCCAGACGCCCGCGATGTCGCGCGTCGCGGTAATGTTTGCAGTCGGGTCGCCATTAACCAACACCAGATCGGCGCGAAGTCCCGCGGCAATACGTCCCCGATCCAGGAAACCGAAGGCTCGAGCTGGTGCAAAGGTTGCCGCAGTCAGGGCCTCGGCAGGAGTCAGTCCTGAACGGACGAGCAGTTCGAGCTCACGATGAATGCTTAGACCGTGCGCCGTCCCCGGCGCCGGCACATCAGTTCCTGCGAGGATGACTACACCTGCCCGGTGCAGCGCTCCGACGGCAGCCAGGGCGTTTGCGAGTTTCATCTTTTCACCAAAGCTAGCAGGAAATTTCCTCTCGAGACTGCTTCGCATCGAAGGCGTTAGCCGGGCCATTACCGTGGGCGAGTCTTGCCACCATGGTTTGTTAGAAGTCGAAGTCAACGATTCGATCGTTGCCAGGGTCGCAATGACAAAGACGTGATGTTGCGCCGCGTACTCAGCGAAGTCTGAGTCTGGCGGCGAGTCGGCGAAGATGTGGGCCAACCCATCGACTCCCGCTTCGATCGCATCATGCGCGTCATTCTGGTTTGAGATGTGAATCACCACCAGCTTATTTCGACGATGCGCCGCAGCGACAACCTCTTCAATCTGTTGCTTTGTGACGGTTGGATAAGCATGCTCGTAAATAATCTTTATATAGTCTGAACCTTCTGCAATCCGGGCATCTATGAAAGCCTGTACATCAGCACCTGGCGACAACGTTGCAATAGGAGAACCACCCATCTGCGTTGGGTGGCCTTTAGGTACAGTTACTCCGGCTGCAGTACGCAGGTCTGCTACGGTGACATCGGAATCCGCTTTTTTCTTAAGGGTCTGACTCGCCGGAGAGCTCCACATCTCGAGTTCCGTTGTAACTCCAAAATCCAAAGCGTCTCTAAGAAACTGCTCGCCCTTCATTTCGCCGAGGTGAGTATGCGCATCGAAGAAACCGGGTAGCAGCGTCTTTCCCTCGCCATTTATTACCTGCGCTGCGGGCGGTATTGGCAGGTCACGGCCCACGGCTCTGATCATGCCCCCACTCACGAGCACCGTGGTTTGCCGAACCATACGCGAGCCGTCGAATACATCAACGTTGCGAAAAGCCAGGATGACGTTTCGCTTTTGAGCGAAGTTAGACAGGGGCAGAAAGTAGATCCCAGCAATAAGGACGGCCGCAGTTAGCGCTCTCATAGTTTTTTCAGTTTAGAAGGGACATACGTTGTCGGACTGTTGCTCAAAATCAAAACACCGTGAGAATCGATATCGTGGCGCTAAAAAACGCACCTTCGTCCTGATGTTTGGGAAACACTTGAAGGTGCTAATTTGAAGAAAGTGGCGGAGGGGACAGGACTCGAACCTGCATAGCCTTTCGGCCGGCGGTTTTCAAGACCGCTGCACTACCATTATGCGACCCCTCCTCAGGATGGCGAACCAGAATATAGCGCAGAGAGAGGTCAGCGACAAAGTAGAGGGCGTTTGGTCCGGAATATTTGAGAATTATGAGTTGATATTTGAGAATTTCTATTTTTGATCCTGCTGGTCTGGGATATTTGAGGATTATGAATTTATATTTGAGAATTGCTTTTTCCGAACGTGGCGGTGCTCGCGTGCTCATTGGTAATTTTCCCATTTGCGGAAGATTTGCCATGAAAGCTCGAACTATCGTCGCAAATAAGAATTCTCAACTATCAAATCATAATTCTCAAATATTTGGCCGTCTGTCCCAACTGCCACTCTAGGATTGAGGGTTGCGATTCCGCACAGAAAAAGGCACGATCCACGTCAAGAAAACACTTATTTATGAAAGTAACCATCGGACAAATCAATACGATCAACGGAGACTTTGAGGGTAATACTGCCAGCATCATCCGCGCCATCGAACAAGGGAAGCAAGACAACTCGGAACTCGTCGTGCTTCCAGAAACTTGTATTCAAGGGTACACGTCGCTCGATTGGTTTCTCGATCGCGATGTTCAGAAATGCGCTCTGCAAACACTCGACAGGATCATCGAAGCTACTGAAGGTATTACCGCGATCGTAGGAACAGTGCGACCTTCGTTCCTGAGCACCGGGCGACGTCTATACAATTCTGCCGCTGTCATTCGCAATCGTGAGCTACTTGGCTTTTCTGATAAAACGTTGCTGCCTGAATACGACGTTTTCGATGACCCGCGTTACTTCCAACCTGCAAACGAGCGACATCTTTTTCATGTAGATGACAGCGAGCTGGGAGTTGCAGTTTGTGAAGACTTCTGGAATGACAAAACTTTCTGGAAGGAACGTCTGTACACAAACGATCCGGCTGATGAGTTGATCGATCTTGGTGCTCAAGTTCTGGTTTCAATCAACGCCTCGCCTTTCAACAAAGGCAAGATGGGCCAGCGTTGCGCAATGGTTTCACATCGCGCTAAAGCTGCCAGGATGCCAATTGTGTTCGTCAATCTGGTAGGCGCAAACGACGGTGTAATTTTTGACGGCGCCAGCATCGTGGCAAACGCTAACGGCGACATCGTTTTGCAAGCGCCCGCATTTCAAGAATTCATCGGGACAGTAGATATTGACTCAAGGGTCGTGGCCGCCAGCTGCTTACCCGGCGACGATATCGAGACCATCCATCAAGCACTCGTGCTGGGTGTACGCGACTACGCTCGTAAGAATGGCTTTAAGGAAGTCGTAATCGGTCTGTCTGGAGGAATTGACTCGGCAGTTGTGGCCGCCTTAGCCTGCGAAGCACTTGGTCCAGAAAACGTCTTGAGCGTGATGATGCCCTCGCCCTTTTCATCTCCGTCCAGCATCGACGATTCCGTGGAACTGGGTCGCGCGCTGGGTATGCGAGTCATCGAACGACCAATATCAAAGGCGTTTGCAGTGCTGCTCGCGGAAATGGATCTGGAAGCTCCTTCGGAACAACACAAGTCACTGGCAGCTGAGAATCTTCAATCTCGTTTGCGTGGCAATATTCTGATGACGATCTCAAACGCAGAGGGCCGTTTGCTGTTGTCCACTGGAAATAAATCGGAACTTGCCCTTGGTTACTGCACTTTGTACGGCGACACTAATGGCGGCTTAGCCGTGATAGGCGATGTGCTAAAAACAGAAGTCTACGAACTCGCCAGGCGTTTGCAGATTCCGAAAGCGATCATTAATAAGCGCCCATCCGCAGAGCTTGCTCCCAATCAATTCGATGATCAATCACTCCCACCTTACGACCAATTAGACAAGATCCTGCGAATGTACTTCGAGCAGAAAGCGACACCGCAGGAGATCATTAACACCGGTTTCGAATCTCAGTTTGTTCTCGATATTTTAAATCGCGTCGAGTCGCCAGCGAACGAGTTCAAGCGTCGACAACTGCCGCCCACTCTAATAATTTCACGAAACGCAATCGGGATCGGACGTCGCCGGCCGGTGACACACAAATACCGGCGCGAACGGCTGACTTGTTAATGTGGGAACCGATTGTCGGACAAGCTTTAGCTTTTCGGAATACCTGATTACAAAGCTCTTTAATTTTTAAGGCCGACAAGCTAATAAAGCAGGTCGGACATTGTGAAGCTACATGGACGAACAGAGAATTAAAACGAAGCTTCTTCGTAAAGTCGGTGAAGCAATCAGAGACTTCAACATGATTGAAGACGGCGATCGGATAATGGTCTGCATTTCCGGAGGAAAGGACAGTCACACGCTGCTTGATTTACTGCGCGATCTACAGCAGCGAGCGCCAGTCAAATTCGACCTATTGGCGGTTAATCTCGATCAAAAACAACCAAATTTTCCTGCAGAAGTATTGCCGGAATACCTGGACCAACTCGGCGTACCATTTCGGATTGTCGAGCAAGATACTTATTCCATCGTGAAGCGCCTGGTGCCGGAAGGAAAAACATATTGCTCAGTTTGCTCGCGCCTGCGCAGAGGAATTCTCTATAACATCGCTGTTGACGAAGGTTGCAACAAGATCGCGCTGGGCCATCATGGCGACGACATTATCACCACCCTGCTGCTCAATCTTTTTTATGTCGGCTCGCTTAAAGCAATGCCACCCAAACTGCGCGCTGCAGACGGCCGTAACGCTGTTATTCGTCCGCTGGCATACTGTGCGGAAAGCGACATTGCCGAATACGCAGCGCTGAGGGAATTCCCGATCATTCCGTGTGACCTCTGTGGCTCGCAGTCAAATCTCAAGCGGGCCAGGATGAAGCAACTCATCCAGGAACTCGAACACGAGATCCCGCATATTCGTTCGTCAATGCTCAACGCTACCGGCAACCTGATCCCTTCTCACTTGATGGACCATGGGCAGTTTGACTTTAAGAACTTGCGAGCGGGCAGTGGGAATATTGAATCCGAGCTCGATATTGCAGTGGGCCATGTCGACGAAGATTTGCGTCCAGAACTCGTCTCGATCAACCTTTAAGAATTGAAATGGTTGCAGAAAGACCACCGCTGGACATTAGCGAGTTTCCTCCGGGAACCGTTACTGAATACACCACGCTGGTGTGTCTGGCTTGCATCTTCGACATTTTCACCAAACAGATTGGTCTGGCACCTCGTTCTGCCTACTCCGAAATAAAAAGATACACGCCGTCAATTGAAGAACTGACAGCTCGAAAAGCTGTTCGTCCATTTTTCGACAGCGACGAAAAGCATCCGCATTGCCCCTATTGTGATGCAACCAAGCGCTGGCATGCTCGACTTGATACGGCTGCAATCGAGGGCGGCAAACCAACTGACACAGCTCGCCGGTCGTTAAGTAAGAAACTACAAAAAAAGACTGGGCTATTTTCGCTTCTTGAAGTGAAATCGGATCGTCGAACAGCCTTTTTCGATTGGCTCGACACTTTACGGATCTCGCTGGATCTGACTGATACGGCATGGTTACTCGAGTCCACAAAAGCGTTCCTCGCCCGCCGCGAGCCAAAGACTAATTGGGAGGCCGTTTTTGAAGGTTTGCGAAGTGTTCGTCCGTCCGCGCGATTAAGTGAAGGATGGGAGCGCGAAGGTGTCCGACTCTTTCTCGCGCCACTAATTTACAATGAAGTTCTCCTGGTCCAATACCTCTTGAGCCGCTCGCACGAACATGGCGGCCGCACTCTCGAAGGACGTTTGACACTGAGTGAGTTGATCAGGCGGATACGTCGCGGGGGCTATTTTACCCAACACCAGATTACCGCCACCGATCAGTTTGAAATCCTTGAAAAGATAATTGACCAGGTAGCCGGCTCCGGACAAATAAAACTTTACTTCATCGTCGATCGACGGGACTTTGTTGAAAAGACCAAGACGGTTTACGCCAGCTACGCCTAAAAGATTGTCACCTCCGAGGTCTTTGACTGCAGCTCTTGTTGACTGACTCAGTAAAACAAACCAACAACTTCTTGTTTTAATAGCAAGAAACCAAGCGGCCAGTAACACACTAAATTTCTTGTTTCTCCACAGAGTGCCTCAAGATTAGTAACCAATCAGTATTTTCGGGTGGATTTCTCGGTGCAGCCTTGTGTTCTCAGTGTCTCCGTGGTGGTGTGGCTTGCAATTAGGGTCCAGCACGGAGTCACAGAGAACACTGAGGCAGCACAGAGAGATTCAACTATCGGTCCAATCTAGATGCTTCGTTTGCGGCTCTGCCGCGCTTACGCCGCAACCAAACGATCAAGTGGCGAGACCGGTCACTACCGCAAAAAGTATAGCTTGACTAAAGTTGGACTAGCTTGAATAATTCGTACGTCTCAAGACGTGTCGGTCCCTTTGGCAGTCTCACGATTCCTTCACAAGGTGCGAGGTGTTCTCATGAAAAGGCTCACCATAATTCTGACTTTTGCCGCGCTTCTCTGTCTACCACTCTTCATTGCTTACGCTGCCGGAGGCTCGATTGAAGGTAAGGTAACCGATCCTAAAGGAGCTGTGGTGGTGGGAGCGCATGTTAGCGTCACCAACAAGAGCAGTAAACAAACCGCCACGACTATTACCGACGCTCAAGGCAACTACAAGATCGAGGCACTTCTCGCAGGAACTTACACGGTAACTGTCTCAGCTAAAGGATTCAATGACAGCACTCGAGACGACGTTGCAGTGAAGGATGAAACCACGATATCAGTTGATCTTAAGCTCGTAATTGCCAGTCTTGAGGCCCAGGTCAAGGTGACCTCGCAAAAAGGCAATCAGGATCCTGTCTATCAACAACTGCGGCAACTTGGCAAAACCGATCAGGACTTTGCTGGACCATACGCAACTGTAAATAGCCTAACGCTGCAACGAGATGCCGCATCGTTTACTTTGCGATCAGGCGAAGTCTATTTTGTGGCGCCCGTTGAAGGTCGAGTTACCGCGGCAGTTTTCATCGGCGATGGCGTACTGGATTTGACACCTCCCACAAATACGGAAAAAAGGAGTCTCAAAACCTTTACCGGCGAGGATAAGATTTCCGAGCAGTTCAGCCGCCTGGTGATGCGCTTTTCGGACAACACTTTCGAAGAGATCAAAACGTCAACCAGCGCATCTATGAAAACTGGTGGACCAGCAGCCTCACAGGCGCGCGACGCTTTTCGCGATAACCAACAACTGTTACGCAAGCGGCTCCGTGACAATCGTGAACTGCGTACCTTGTTTGACTTCTACGGTCAAAATCATCCGGGATACTTCAATACGTTTATTGACGGGAAACACTTCAACAAGCTCGTGTTTACTATTGATCCCCTGGGCGTTCCCGGCGCGCTGCCCGAGGAGGTTTCCCTACGAAGCTATGGCGACTCAGATTGGGGCGTATGGACCGCGTTCCATCGACAAGATGAATACAAAAATGGAGTTGCCGTCAGCTCGGAAGATCATCGCGTAATCGATATCCTGCGACACGAAATTGACGGTGCAATAAAGGGCACTCATATAGCTGCAACCGATCGCATTACTTTCCGTGCGCTGGGCGAAGGAAATCGCGTAATTCCATTTGAGCTGTTTGGCTCATTACGCGTGACACGCGTACAGGATGAGGAGGGGAATGACCTTTCATTTATCCAGGAAGACAAGGACGAAGACTCTGACTTTGGTGTAATCCTTACCAAACCACTGGAATCTTCCAAGACATACAAACTAACGGTGCAATACGACGGAAACGATGCGTTGCGCGATTCGGGGGGCGGAAACTTCATCCTGATTCCACGTTCAACCTGGTACCCGGGCAACGCTAATGTCCTGTTTGCCGAAGACCGTGCGATTTTCGATATGACCTTCCGTTATCCGAAGGCATACACATTTGTCGGAACGGGCGCGCCCGATGGTCCAGAGACCAGGGAGGGCGATTTAACCGTCTCCAAGTGGACCAGTGGTCCAACTGAGCTGGCGGTTGCGGGTTTCAATTACGGAAAGTTTAAGAAGAAAGAGGTTGCTGATAAGGATACTGGGTACAACGTGGAGTTCTATGCAAATGAGGAAGTACCAGATGAAATAAAACAGATTCAGCGAATGATCGAGATGAACGAGCAGCAGGGCATGCGGAGCATGACTACCCTGGGGTCAATCTCAACCACATCGATGGCCAACTCGGCGCTGGCTGACGCGCAAAATGCCACCAGGATTTATAACGCCTTCTTCGGTAAGCTGCCCTATACGCGCATCGCAATGACGCAACAGCCAGCACCTAATTTTGGCCAGGCTTGGCCCACCCTCGTGTTTATGCCGTATATCGCGTTCATCGATGCAACCCAGAGAACACAGTTACTGGGAACGCGTGGAGGCACCGATAATTTCTGGAAATACGTTGCGCCTCATGAAATTGCCCATCAATGGTGGGGACACGTAATCGGCTGGGACAGCTACCACGACCAGTGGATGAGTGAAGGTTTCGCCGAATTTTCTGCGTCACTTTATGTCCAACGGATCCGCGGTCTCGACAAGTTCCTCGACTTCTGGGAAGACAAGCGAAAAGACATTGTGCAGTCGACTCCAGCCACGAAAGACCGTAAGCCGTATACGGTTGGTCCGGTTACTCAGGGTTATCGATTGAATAATGGCAAAACCGGAAATTGGATCGCGCAGAGTCTCATTTATCCAAAAGGAGCCTACATCCTCCACATGTTGCGGATGATGATGTATGAGACAAAAACCGGCGACGCGCGGTTTCAGGCGATGATGAAAGACTTCATCCAAATGCACTTCAATCAGGATATTTCAACTGAAGACTTCAAGCATGCGGTCGAAAGGCACATGACAAAAGAGATGGATGTAGCGCGGAATGGAACCATGGATTGGTTTTTTGATGAGTGGGTATACGGAACTGACGTCCCCAGTTACAAGTTCAGCTACAAGATAGGAGCAGATGGTGTTTTCAATGCCCATCTCACTCAATCTGGCGTATCGCCTAATTTCGCGATGCCCGTTCCCATCTACCTGGATTTTGGCAAAGGATGGGTCCGCCTCGGATCAGGAACAATCGTTGGTAACGATACTTTAGAGATCAAAGACCTGAAACTACCAACAGTGCCAAAGCGAGCCACGATCTGCGCGCTGAATGATGTCTTGACTGTCGACATTCAGAGTAGTAATTAACCGTGTCGGGGCCAGATCTCAGTGACCCGGAGGCCTCAATGGCAAATGACGGTGTTCGATATTGGTTGCGCTGCCAGGGTCAGTCTGTTTGATTTCTTTAACAAATCTCCTTGTGGAAAACAGGGCCGGTATGGTATTTTGCACCCTCTTTCAGCGGGTCCGTAAGTGTCGGCATTGGACCAGACCTTCGCCGGCGGTGATTTAAACCTCCCTTCAATAAATTCAAAGTTAGTCAAATAAGCGCTCAACGGAGAGTAGGAATGCTCGAAGTTAAGAGTAAGAAGCCAGATCAACAGCATCAGAGTGCGTCAACTGCCAAGCTGAAGCGCAGTGACACGGGTCCGGTGAAGCATGAACGTAGGCGATTTGTACGAACAGCCGTCACCAACGAGCCGAGAGATTTTCAGTCGAAGCTTCCAGTAATTACC